>CAYJKL010000020.1:0-6442 GCA_964370755.1 uncultured Muribaculaceae bacterium | reverse complement strand
TCATCAGTTCTTTCAACATAATCAGCACTTATATCACCTAAAGAAATTATTTTACATGAATAAGACACAACAGTTCCATCTACTTCTTCTTCACAAGTATCATTAAAATCAGTCAAATTATCTTGACCATACAAAACAGCACCATTTAAAATAATTTCTTTTTGAGATTCAAAAAATTCTTCATTTACATCATCAGATAACGCTAAAATCGAAACGGTTGCAATACTACCAACAACTGCAAGTATAATTATAACTGCTAAAAGTTCAGTTAAAGTAAAACCCTTATTATTCACCAAATCATCTCCTATTTCATCATCATTTTAAGAGCCTCTTTAACTTGCTCTTCGATAGTTTTAGTCTTATCTACACTTAAAACAACTTTTTTAATATCTGCATTCTTATAACCAAGACTAGTAAGAACTTCGATTAAATCACTTGTATCATCTTCAATCATACCATCAGTTTCTATATTTATTTTTCCTTTTAAATCAAGAATAATTTGTTTAGCAAGTTTATCTCCAACTTTAGGAAACTTAGTTAAATAAAGTGTATTTTCTCTATTAATTGCATCTACAATACCCGCTATAGAACCAGTCGCAAGTATCGGCATCGCAACCTTTGGCCCTAGTCCTTTAACGCTAATAAGTCTTAAAAACAAATCAAGTTCATCACCACTTTTAAAACCATATAAACTAAATTCATCTTCTCTAATATGATTATATAAATAAACTTTATATTCTTTTTCCACTTCATAACTAAATGGATTAGGCACAAAAACTTTATACCCAATACCACCATTATCTACAACAATAAAATTACTCCCAAGACTATCTATTTTTCCATTTACATAATGTAACATCTTATCACTCTTCCTACAATCTAATTATAACAAAAACAAATAAAAAAAGAAAGATTAACTTTCTTTATCACAATTAGGACAACTCTCTTCATTATTTTTAAGAACTAAATTAGTACCACACTTATCACATTTTTTCTCAAGCGGTTGATACCAAGAAGCAAAATCACATTTCGGATACTTATTACATCCCCAAAATACTTTACCTTTTCTAGTAGTTCTTTCAACAATTTTACCATCACATTTAGGACAGTCCATAACTTCTTTAGCAGGAGCTTTTTCTTCTTTTTTAATATATTTACATTCCGGATAGTTACTACAAGCAACAAACTCTCCATATCTTCCTTTTCTAATAACTAGCGGTTTACCACACTCTGGGCACATTTCACCAGTTTCTTCAGCAGGTTTCTTCTCCATTTCAGTAAAAGCTTTTTTAACAAGAGGTTCAAACTCATTATAAAATTCACTTAAAATTTTAATATTGTTTTCTTCTCCCTCAGCAATTAAATCTAAATCAGACTCCATCTTAGCAGTATAATCTACATTTATAATAGATGAGAAAAACTCTTGAAGCTTATCAGTAGTTTCAAAACCAGTTTCAGTTGGAATAAACTTTTTATCTTCTAAAATAACATAACCACGTTCTTTAATTGTATAAATAATAGTAGCATACGTAGATGGCCTTCCTATTCCTAAACTTTCAAGTTCTTTAATTAAACTAGACTCATTAAATCTAGGCGCAGGTTTTGTAAAATGCTGAATTTTCTCTATATCAGAAGTACTTACAACAGCTGGATCGAACTTTTTAAAATCAGGCAAGACTACATCTTCTTGATCTTCATAACTAGAATACACCTTTAAATAACCATCAAAAACTAAAACACTTCCAGTAGTTTTAAACTGATAATTATTATTATCAAAAATAACAGTAGTAGTCTTAAGTTTAGCATCAACCATTAAAGACGCAAGTGTTCTATAATAAATTAAAGAATAAAGTTTATACTCATCAGCAGTCAAATATGCTTTTAATGATTCAGGCGTTCTATTAATACTTGTTGGTCTAATACCTTCATGAGCATCCTGCATATTATCATTTTTTTTGCCGCGTTTTACGTAACCTAAATAATCATCACCATAATTACTTTTAATATAACTAAACGTTTCAGCAACAAAAGAATCAGATAAACGAACACTATCTGTACGCATATAAGTAATGAGCCCAGTAGTCTCACTACCAATATTCATACCTTCATAAAGTTTTTGAGCAATACTCATAGTTTTAGAAGGTGCAAGCGACAACTTAGATGCAGCAGTTTGCTGAAGCGTAGATGTTTTAAAAGGTTCTCTTGAAGCCTTTCTCTTATCTTTTTCAGTTATACTTGCTATAACAAACTCATTTGATAAAGCATTAAGAACTTTATCTGCTTCCTCTTCATTACTAATTTTTATATCTTCATTATTATATTTATCTAAAATTGCTTTAAACTGATCAAACTTAGCTTCAATTGTCCAGTATTCTTCAGGTACAAACGCAAGAATTTCTCTTTCTCTATCTACAACTAATTTAAGTGCCACACTTTGCACTCTTCCAGCAGACTTCCCGCTAGTCTTACTTTGCATAAGTTTTGATAATCTAAACCCAATAATTCTATCTAAAAATCTTCTTGTCTCTCCACTTTTAACAAGATCCATATCAATTTTACCAGTATTATTCATTGCTTCTTCAACTACTTTTTTAGTAATCTCATTAAATACAACTCTTTCATACTTATCTTCACTTACATCAAGTTCATCAAATAAATGCCAAGAAATAGTTTCTCCCTCACGGTCAGGGTCAGTTGCAAGATATACTTTATCTGCTTCTTTAACACTTTTTTTAAGAAAAGTTACATCTTTCTTCTTCCCTTTTATAACTTCATAAGTTGCTACAAAATCATTTTCAACATCAATACCAAGTCCATACTTACCCTTAGTAGATAAATCTCTAATATGCCCTTTACTTGAAAGCACTGTAAAATCTCTACCTAAATACTTTTCAATTGTTTTACATTTCGCTGGAGATTCCACTATTACTAATTTCATTTTATTCCTCTTCCTTCCCTTTTAAATAGTTAAAATAATCATATTCGATTATCAATGAACTAATTTTTTTATCATTTGAAATATTCAAATTAATATTTTTTACTTCTTCTACACTATACTCAAAATCACCATAATAAGTTATTTTACTAGTTACCGCATCATAAAATGCATGTTCATTTTTCCACGAACCATCAGTAAAAACACTCATTGAAGTATACTTATCATCTAGCGCATCAGTTCCAAAATAATACTCACTCTTATAATCTAAATCAAATAAATTTGCCACTGTAGGAAGCACATTTAAATAAGTAGTATAATCACTTACAATTTCAGAGCTGATACTTGCATTATATATTATAAATGGAACTTTATCAACTTCATTTGCAGTTTTTTCATTATTTGTTAACATTTTTATGTCTTCATCACTAAGTCCATAAGGATAATGATCAGCCAAAGCTACTATAACAGTGTCTTCTAAAATACCTTCATCTTCCAAAGTTTCAAGTAAAACACCAAGCATATCATCAGTTACTTTGACTTTAGATAAATATCTTTTTACGTCATCCGAGTAATCAGTATCTTCAAATAAATCAAAATACAAATCACCATACTCACTAGATTCATCATATGGTGAGTGAGCAGTAACCGTAGTAAGCCAAAGCATAAATGGTTCATCACTATCAAAATCAGTAAGTTCCATAGCTTTTTCTCCAAACTCAAAATCTGACACCCAATCAATATAATTATTTTCATAAGGTATCTCAAGTTCTTCAATTCCAAAGTACTCATCAGCACCTAAATTAGGCATAGATGTATGCCTTTCATAAAAAGTATCGTTATAATTATGCATTGACGTAGTAGTATAACCATCATTACTAAATAAATTAAAAAGCGAATAAGGATAAACATTATCTACATATTCATTTACAGTACAATTATTAGTCATTACATATAAACTAGTAAGCGTAGCAAACTCATTATTACCAGTAGAACAGTTATTTCTAGGAGCATAATTATTTTCAAAATATATTCCATTATCCATTAAAGTACTAAAATTCGGATAATATTCATCCATAAGTATAGCCTCATTTATAGATTCCATAAAAACAAAAATAACATTTTTATCTTCAAAAATACCAGTATAATCATTATTTGAATTACTACTATTATTTTTAAGATAATTATGAATCAAGCTATAAGTTTCATCTTCCTCCAAAGCAATTAACTCATTCCAGTACTCTTCTCTTTCCTCATCATAAAAAGCACTATCATCTAAAACCTCAACTGTAACAGTTTTAGAAACTTCAAAAAACTTAGTTCTAAAATCTCTAACTCCATAAGTTAAAATACCAAAATTATTAACTGCACTATTAGATTCATCAGGATAATTATATAAATCAACTAAATTACTAACTTCATATTTACTAATAAAAGCATCTTCTACAAGGGTTTTATAAAAACAAAAATTAACAATTACAAGAACTACAGTAGTACCCACTATTTTAATGATTGATTCTTTTAAATATTTATTAATCTTAATCTCCCTAATAGTAAGTTCATCTCTATATAAAAATAATTTATAAAAAACAATCCCAGCTATAAAAGGAATAAATAAAGTATAATAAATTTCATTTATAGATAAAACAAAATCACTTGTAAAAGACTCAACCGCACTAAGCTGAGAAACATTATTAAATGATGCATAAACTCCGATATAATTTATAAAACCAAGCTGAAACACAGCGTAAAAAGACGCTGCTAAAAGTATTAAACAACTTAAAAAGAATCTCATCCTTTTACCTACAAATGACATAATTAAAGACAAGAAAAGAGAATAACTTATAACACTAATTAAAACTCTTATTGTACTTATTTTAAATATATCTATATCACTAAGTGCCATAAATATAACTTCTATAATCATTAAAAAAAGCATAAAAAAGATAAAACTTCTAACCATTTTACTATTAAAAATTCTACTTATCATCAGTTCTCACTTTCATATCCATAACAGGTTTATAAGTAAATCTATAAACACCATTTATTACTCCATACTCAGTTATTGCTTCAATATGTTTCTTAGTCGGATATCCTTTATGATTTTTAAAACCATACTCAGGATATTTTTCATCAAGATCATACATAATTCTATCACGAGTCACCTTTGCAAGTACAGAGGCCGCTGCAATACTAAGACTCTTAGCATCGCCCTTAATAATAGGTAAATTGTTTTCTATCTTAAGCGGCATTGCATCACTTAGTACATACTCAGGAGTTACATCCATTAAACGTATTGCCTCATTCATTGCATACCTAGATGCTTCATATATATTTATTTCATCAATCATCTCAGGAGACACAACACTTATTCCATAACTAATTGCATCTCTTTTAATTATATCAAAAAACATATCTCTTTTTTTCTCACTAAGTTTTTTAGAGTCATTAAGGCCTTCCAAAACATAATTTTCAGGCAAAATCACCGCTGCTGCCACAACAGGACCAGCAAGCGGACCTCTTCCAGCCTCATCAGTACCAGCTACTAATTTAATCCCTTTTTCATATAATTCTTTTTCATATTTAAGTAAATCTATTTCCATATATCAAACGTAATACCCTTTATTTTACCACTAGCTAAATCATTATAAACTTTTAAACTCACTTTATCATAATCAACTTCACCATTTCTTATCGCTCCCATATTCTTTGCAATATGCTCATACATATCAAGAAGCTCTAAGTTATTTTCCATATTATACTTTTCCTTTAAAACACTTGGATAATGATCTTTAAGTGTAAACAAAATATGATTTGCTATATCACTCATATCAAGTATATCGCTTTTTATCGCTGTCATGCTAGCTAAATTAAGCGCAACTGTCTCATTATCAATTTTAGGCCACAAAATACCCGGAGTATCAAGTAAAAGTAAATTAGTATTAGTTTTAAGCCAGTTAATTTGCTTAGTAACACCAGGTTTATTACCAGTTGTAGCAACCTGTTTACCTGCTAAACTATTAATTAAAGTACTTTTACCTACATTCGGAGCACCAATAACAAGTGCTTTTATTTCTTTTTCTTTAAGACCTTTTTCAAATCTTCTTTCTTGAATATCTTTAGTAAGCCTATTTGTAAGAGTAAACAACTCTTTATAATCTTTATTATTAGTTAAATCCATTAAAAGCACATTTATACCTTTGTTTTCATAATAACTAACCCACTTACTAGTAACACTCTTATCACATAAATCTTTTTTAGTCATAATCAAAATACGTTTTTTCTTACGTATAATATCCTCAATATCCTTTATCTTCGAAGAATAAGGAACTCTCGAATCAATAACCTCAAAAATAATATCTATTAAATTAATATTATCTTTAATTTGTCTCTTAGTCTTCGCCATATGACCAGGATACCAGTTTATACTAGTTCTCCCTAAATTTTCCATAGTTTGTTCTATAGTTTCATTATCCCTATTTTCTTTTCTTTGTTTTCTTTTTTGAT
>CAYJKL010000019.1:9828-22674 GCA_964370755.1 uncultured Muribaculaceae bacterium | reverse complement strand
CATCGCCACATAGTTTAACTAAAAATTTAAGAACTAACATATAATTTTTTTTATAAACTTCTTCAAATTCTACTTCATTCACAACTTCAATCCTTTCTGTACTTTATCTACTTATATGACTATTATAAATTGAAAACGTTACAAATTTTTTTGGTTTTTTATAATTTTCATTTAATATTCAAATATAGTATAACACATTGGACAATGAATAAAAAAAGAATGGACTAACTTTATTTGTAATCTTTATATTCTGTTAATACTTTATCTCCTTTATTACATAAAAAAAACAGTCCCTATAATAGCAGACTGTTCTCTACATCAGTTTAGTTACCTCAACTGACATATTATTTATATCACTCAAAGAATATAATTCAACAAAATATTTATATAAAGCATTTGATTTATTATAAATTTATTGTATAATTATTATGGAATTAACTATTTATAGAAATTTCCAAATGTCCTGTATTCAGGCTCCAATAGGATATTTAGTCGAACTTTTATTAGTTCGATTTTTATTTTAACTGTTTAAATAGTATTTTCATAATAATATTTATTATTAATGAATTTTTTGATATACTTAATATGGTGATAAAAATGAAAAGAACATTAGAAACAGATCGACTTGTTTTACGACCTTTCAACTTACTAGATGCTAAAGAAATGTACGATACTTGGACTAGTGATAATAGAGTTACAAAATATGTCAGATGGAGTACTCATAAAAATTTAGGTGAAACTCAAGAATTTTTAAATAAATATATTTCAGATACAAATGAATTAAAATGGGCTATTAGTTTAAAAGAAACAAAGAAATTAATAGGATCGATCGATGTTGTAAAAATCACTGACTATAAAACAGCAGAAATTGGGTATGTTATAGCATATGATTTTTGGAATAAAGGCTACACTACAGAAGCATTAAATAAAATAATATCAACTTTATTCGACTTAGGTTTTAAAAAAATAATAGCTAGACACCATATAGAAAATTTAGCTTCTGGAGCAGTTATGAAAAAATGTGGAATGGTTTATACTCATAATGAGGATGGTCCTGCAAAATATGGTGAAACAAAATTAGTTGAAACTATGTGTTAATAAATTAAAAATATAATATATAATTAGTACAGTGATTGAGTTATATCAATCGTCCAAAGCAAGAGTTGTAGATACCTACGTCATTTGCTCCAAATGATATTTAAGTCGAACTTTTACGAGTTCGACTTTTTTTGATATAATTTCGCCATTATGATGAATTTTTCAATTTGACTTTGTGGGAAAATATGATGAAATCTTCTTTTGAAACAATAAAAAATCTTTTTATTATACCAAATTTAGTTAACCCTTTTCTAAAATAAGGATTTTTAAAATCTCTATAAGCTGATCTATAATAACATTTAAATCTAGCTGTTCTTTTAATTATTAATGTTCCAGTTAAATCATCAATTGATTCAACTTTACATAAATGCCCTCCTTCAACAATTCCTTTTTTATTGTGACTTAATATAAAGTTTACAATATCTTTATAATAAATTGTTTCAAATAATGATAAATTTGGTTTTAGTCCGATAGATCATAGAAATAAAAAATTGGTGTTAGTTCACCAGTTTCATATGCAAATTTTGGATGTCGATTCAATATAACAATTGAAATATTATCATAAATTAATCATATTGTTTGAATCAATAACTCTCGACATTGACTTATATGATATGCATATGTATAATTATAATTAAAATATAGTTAAATTATGTACAAGGAGCAAGTATTATGGAAAAGATATTAGGCAATTTTGAAGATTTATTAAATAATCAAGAAAGATATCAGTTAGTTAGATGTTCTAAAAAACTTGAATTTTTACATATTAATGATGATGTTAATAAAGCTAGTGTAATCGAAGTATTAGATGAAGACAAAACTATGATTACAATTAAATTTTTAATAGATAATATATATAAGCAAGAGTTTGTTAATTTAATTATTTCTAAAGGTGTTAATTTAGCGGATATTTTATTTGAATTTAAGAATGATAACTACTCTTTAGAAAACTTATTTTATTTAGTTATGAAAATTCTTGAGTTAGATTTAGATTTTGTTAAGAACATTTCCTTTGAAAGCAATAATCTATCTTTACTTTATAAGAATGGCAGAATAATTGAAAGTACACAAATGACAGTTATTGATGAAAAATATACTTTAAGTTATAGAAAAAAGGAAAATTCTAGTATTGATGCTGTAAAAGTCTTTTTATATACAAACTGTGTTAGATTATATAAAGAATGGAATAATTATGGCAATAACGACTCTATTGTAAATGCTTATTATGATAAAAATAAATTTCTTGATCCATTAGCAACTTTTAATTTGGATTTAAACTACCCTAAAGAAGAAAAAGAATTATCTTCTATGATAATTCAATATCCTATAACAGATACTATGACTTCTAGTGAATTTGATCCTTTTGTTGGATATAATCCTCAATATAATAAAGATATGAATGAAGATTGTTTACAAAAAGTAAAAAAATGGAAAAACAACAATGAAATTTAGTATGAATTTAAAATATTCATACTAAATTTTTTTTATACCATTTTCACATCATTTTTCTTGTGCTCTATGATATTATATTAGTTTATACTATATATGAAATTTTTCTTATTTGTTTTTTTATGAAAATTTAATTTCTTTTATTGCGATTATATATCATTGCCTCATTAGGTAAATTATTTGTAATATTTTGAAGTGTTTTATTAGATTTTTGTTTATAAAATTCATCAAGAAGCCCTTTACAAACGTTAACTATTATATCTCCATCTTCTCTAGATATTCCATATTTTGTACATTCTTCATCTGTGATACATATAGCCATAGAATGAAATTCATAAAATATGTCTGCTAAATCCTTTCCTTCTTTACGAAGCTTTGTAACAAATGGATGGTTTCTTAATATTTCTGGAATATTAGGGTTATTCATATCAATATTTTTTTCATCTTGATAAATAATAAATTCTATTGCTGAGTGCATTTTATCTAAAATATGTACTACTTTTGATTCTATATCTACTTTGTTTTCATAGTTATTTAAAATAGTTCCTAAATCTATTGTTTCACTAAATTTATTGGTTAAATAATCTATAGATAATTTTGTTACCCTTTCAATCTCTTCACTAGAAATTCCTTCGAATTTTGTAATATCTCCGGTTATTGCTTCTGGTAGATCATGGAATAATATATAGTCATATAGTTTTTTACAATCTAATATATTAGGAAGATAACTTTCTATTAACCTAAGTATCATGTTTAAATCAGCTATATGTACTTTAATGCAATTTAATTTATCCCTTGATATGTTCCAGTCAATTAATCCAGTTCTAATTGTGTCTCCTAAAATGTTGAATATCATAAATAATTCTACATTTTTATTAAAGTTGTGTTTCATATAGTTCTCCTTGTTAATCTATTATAAATAAAAAATAAACCAATTACAAGTTTATCTTTTATTATTTAAATTAGTATCTAGGTAGTTGCTAATCCAAGGTTCTACTACTGCTAAATCTAACATAGTTCCGAAATATTTTTTATTTTTTATAGTTCCATGGAAATCACTTCCACCACTCATATAGATATTATATTTTTTGCATAAATCTATTAGATGATTTACATCATTTTCATTTGCACTAGGGTGAAAACATTCTAAGCCATCTAGAGGATATGATTCTAATATTTTCTCTAATGCGTTTGATATAGTAGCAGAATATTCATAAGGATGTGCTAAAAATGCTTTGCCTCCAGCTAAATGAATTATATTTATTGTTTCTTCTACTGATGGAAATAATGAAGAAAAATCCACATATAACTGACTTAATGGATTAAACACTTCAAGCCTTGTAAAATGTCTATTATCTTGAAGTGATCTTTTGTCATAACAAAATGATATATTGCTTGGATATTTCATTATTGATTTTTTAAAACTAGTTCTTGAACTTTCTTTTTTAGGATCAAATATAATATCTGAAATGTCGAATTTTACCCCTATTTTTTCATATCTTGATTTTATGAGTTTAAATTCTTTAATTTGTTTTTCTTCAAAAGATAAAACTTTTTTTGGTAGTATATCCTTCATAATGCTCATATCAAATCCATAACCTAAAATTTCTATAATTTCTCCATTATATGTTGTAGTTATTTCAACTCCATTTAAAATTTTACCTAAAAATATGTCTTTATAATATTCTAGTTCGTCATAGGCTGTTACTGTATTGTGATCTGTTATAGAAAGTATTGAAATGTTTCTCTTGTTTGCTTCTTCTAATAAGTCTTTTACTTTGATATCACTATCCGAATGTGTTGTATGAGTGTGTAAATCTATCATTTTTCTCCTTTGTTGTGTTTATTATTTTATATTATGTCTTTTTCACATAATTTTTTATATATTTTACTACTACTAAGTAATTCACTATGTGTTCCACTATCTTCGATTTTGCCACCGTTAATCAACATTATATTGTCACAATCTCTAATTGTTGATAATCTATGAGCTATAACTATGACTGTAAAATTTCCTTTTAAATTATGAATTGCTTTTTGAATTTCACTTTGTGTATCATTATCAAGTGCACTTGTTGCTTCATCAAATAATATCAATTTAGTTTTTTGAATAAACGCTCTGGCAATTGCTAACCTTTGCCTTTCGCCTCCCGACAACTTTACTCCACCTTCACCTAATATTGTTTCGTATTTATTAGGAAGTTTTTCAATAAAATCTTTTAAACATGCAAGATTACATGCTTCTTCTATTTCTTTTTGTGTAATATTGTTTTTTACTAATTTTAAATTATCTCTTATACTCATATTAAAGATATATGGATTTTGATTTATAATTGTAATATTTCCCCTTATTGAGTCTTCACTTAATTTGTTAATATCTATGTTATCTAAGTAAATTTGATTATCGTTTACATTGTATAGTTTACACAGTAAATTAAATATAGTGGTTTTACCTTCTCCACTTTTACCTACTAAACCTACTAAAGACCCTTCTTCAATTTCAAATGACAAACTATTTAGAACAGTCTTTTTTCCATATGAAAAGTTTACTTCTGAAAACTTTACACTACCTTTGAAATTTGTTATCTTTTCTTTTCCAAATTTTTCTTTTTCGTATTTATTATTTTCTAAAATATGAAAAACTCTTTCACATGAAATATTAAAGTTTTTTGTTTCATTAATAAGTAATGAGACTTTTTCCATGAAATTTATCATGACATTTGTTTTATAGTTAAATAACGCAATAGCTAGTGCAACACTTAAATTATCTTTTGTTATTAAATATATAAGTAGCAAGATAAGCAAAAGTTCATAAATACTAGTAAGTATACCTATAATTAGGTTATATCTAATATCTACATTTCTCATATCACAAAATTTATAATTATAATCATTTATATCAGTTGCAAATAAATTTATCATACCTTTTTTAGCATTTAACATTTTGATATCTTTCATTCCGCGAACTAACTCATTTGTAGTACTTGTTAACTTTTCACTACTTTCTCTGTATATTTTGTCTTTTACACCAAATTTTTTTGTTTTAGAAATATTTAATATAGTTAAAGTTATTGTTACTAATAAATAAAAAATAAACACTTTCCAATTGATAATAAAGACTGCTATAAAAACTCCAACATTAGATAAAAACCCTGTTAGATGTCCCATTCCAACTGTAAATAAATTTGCCATTTGATCAGTATCTTTAATTATCCTTTGGATAAATGAACCTGTACTGTTTGCTTCTATGTCTTCTTGGGATATTTTTAGCATTTCGCTACTTAAATCTAATTGAATATTTTTTACAACACTTGTTCTGAAAATTTGTGTATTTTTTCTAATTAATACAATAGTAAATTTATGTAAAATATTTACTGCAAATATAATTATGCTAATATATATCAATTGTTCCCATAAGTTATCTGTTAATTTTACAATTTGGTTAGCCGCAAGTAATGGTAACCCAATCCCTATAGCAAGCGATAATAGAGAACCTACTATTTCCATTGCTAAATTAAATTTATTGTTTTTTCCGTATTTATATACTTTTTTTATGTTTCTAAAAAGTTCTTTCATAGTGCACCTCAAAATAATTATACTATATTTTATTATTTTATTCTATTACCTTGACTACTTTCATCTATTAATTTTTCATACCCATCTACAACTGGTATATGTAGTTTTATTTCATCTTTAAATCCAGTTTTTGCAGAATTTATTAAAGTATTTAATTTTATGGTGTAGTTAGTCTTTTTTTCTTGGTCATCTTTTATTATTTCATCTATATTATTTATTAAACTATTATATATTGATTCTAAATCATCTAACTTTCTATAATGTTTAATAATTCCATTAAGTTCCTTACTTTCTACACTTAAATTTATCTCATTACCTAAACTGATTATATATTCTTGTAATTTTTCTTGGAAAATCAAATTTTCTTTAAAAGATTTTAATATTTCATTTCCGTTTATTGAAATTTTTAGTAGTTCTTCAATGCTTTTACTAAAAATTAAATTAGATATTTGATTATTATTGTAGCTCTTTGGAAAACCTGTGATTAATAATTTAGCTGTTTCAACATTTTTATTATAATTAGATTTTGGGATTTCCAGTCTGTGGTCTATCGCAAATTTTTCAGCATACAATTGTACTAATCCCTCTGTAAGGAAATGTCCAAATTCATCATTAATTTTATTATTTTGAACTTCTGTATTTGGTCTTATAAAATAGTGAAATATTTCATGAACTACTATGCTATCAATACACGATTTGATTATTTCAGAATCGTCTTTGCAGTTATTAAATGATTTTGTAAAAGGATATATATGTATTTTATTATCTCCTTTAGTTCTTCCACCATGCGCAGATGGTATATATTCAGAACTGTATTTTTCAGGATCTTTTATCCCCTCTTGTTTGCTAAAAAATTCAATATCGTCGTTTGTTAATTTTTCTATTACAATAAATTGAGTTTCCATTAAATTATTTATCAAAGATTTTTGCGTTGGAGATAAAGACCTATCATATTCATTTTTTATACAAGTTAATATATACCTTCCGTAATCATTTATACTTTTTTGAACTTTATCATAATTTATAGTCATATAATTCCTCCTTTTCTATAAAATATTTTAATATTTTTCCTTTATTTTAAGGATATAAAAATTCTCCTGTACCATCGTTTTCATGAAATTGACTATTTATTTCATCCCAGTAGCCTATCTTTCCAGTATCGTTTAACATTACTGGAATATAGTATCTCAGTACTGTCCCATCTGTTGCGTCTGTAACTTTAAAGTATTTTCTCATACCTAACATATTACGATTATCTCTAGATACTCCATCATATGCAAGTAAATTACCACCTAATATTATTTCTGCAATTTGACTTTCTGGTATAAGAGCTTCCCCTTGTAAGTTATAGTTAATTCCGCCGATAGTTAATCTTTCTCTAGAAAAATACATTTCATACCATTTGTTTTCTTCTACTTTCGGGGTCATAATTTGAGTAGTAGTTCCATATGCACCGATTACCTGTGTATTATTTACAAATATCCCTAATGAATAATCTGGATTTACCCTTCCTCCTATTATCCATGAACCTGTAGAATTACCAGAACCTGTATCTGTTATTAAAAATTCATCTTCAAAAATGTAATCTCCGGTATTCATTAACCCAGTATACATCCACTGCGTGCCAGTAGTTCTTATGTAATCTATTTTTCTATAATTAACTTCTGAAAATTGATAATTCAAATTAAGGGAAATATTAGTTTCTGTTATGCTAGTATTTTTATGATAGAATTTTATTTCTAATTCTGATACACTGTTTTCTAAAAAATATTGTGCTTCTTTATCTACTATTTCGTATCCTATATTATTATTAGAGTTAGATGTTTCTATTATTGAATTTAAATGATAATAGATATTATCACTATTAGTAACTTCAATTAAATATGTTACTGTAGAGTTTGCATTTGGTAGTGTTACAAACATATTAGTGCTGTTATATGTAAGTGATGATGAATACGTTTCATATCCTCCATTTGTTACTTCTTTAAGTGTAATATTCGTTATTTTTATCCCTTGAGCTGCAAGCACAGTTGCATCACCACTAATAGTTAAATCCTTATTTAGCGCTGAATATCCTATTGACATAAATAAAATTGCTGAAAAAATCAAAGTTGAAATTAGTAGATTTAAATTTTCTTTTTTTATGTTCACAACAATCCTCCTTCAGTATTATCTTAAGGTGCTAGAAATGCTCCAGTTCCATCATTTGCACAAAATTCGTTATTAATTACATCCCAAAATCCTACTTCACCGACATTTGGTCCTTCAATTATTTCTGCTGGTACGTAATATCTTAAAATTTTTCCTGTATCTGCATCTGTTATTTTAAATTCTTTCATGTGTCCTATAAAATGTCTAAAGTCATCTCCTCCAGCATATGCTTCTGTTGCTCCGCCTATCCTTATATATCTTTCGTATTCTATAGGTATTATTTTTTTACCATTAACAGAGTAATTGTAATTATCTATAGTATGAATAAATCTAGAAAAATATAGAGTATGCCAACCACTGTTAACTGGGATATTTGGCAGTTTGGCACTAGTTATTCCTCCATAACCATTAAATACCCCTGATTTTCCAATAAAAACACCTAATGTGTACGCTGAAGTTGATCTACCAGAAATAATCCATCCTCCATCTAATAAAGTATGTGCAGTTTGGTTAAACTCTGTTTCGAATATATAATCTCCTGTATTTGATAATCCACTTTCTATATACTGTGAACCTGAAAATGTGATGTATTCTAAATTTTTATACGTGATTTTTTCAAAAAAATATATAAGATTTAAATTTAAAATACTATTTAATGAATCATAAGTTTCGTTTGAAAAAATAACTTTTATTTCAGTTACACTATTTGGATGAAAGTATATTATTTCTTTATCTAAAACTTCATATTTTATGTTGTTATTACTATTTGATTCTTCAAAAATTTTATCTAAATGATAATAATCACTTGTAGAATTTGTTACTTCTAATATTAGTGTTATGTTTGAATTTTCATTTGGAAGAGTAACACTAGTATTACTTGTATTTTTTGTAAATGTTGGGTTATATGTTGTAAACGCTCCATCTTCTGCTGATAGTGTTGTGATATTAGTTATTTTAATTTCAGTTACTGGTTCTACCAATGCTTCACCACTAATTGATAACTCTGAATTGAGAGCTGAATAACCAATACTCATAAATATTATACATACAACTATAATTAACGTTGTTATTAATCTCATTTTATATCCTCTATATTAAGTATAACCTAATATAGTGATATATACAATAACATATTTAAAATATTTATCGTAATTTTTGTAATTTTTGCTTAAATAAAAAAGCAAATCATTGATTTACTTCTCCTTATTATTATAGTAATCTTCTCTTGTTATTTCTATCATATATTCATCATGGTACTTACCATTGTAATAAACTGAGTTTCTGTATTTACCAGCTACTGTATATCCTGCTTTTTTTGCTGATTTTAATGACGCTTCATTAAATCCATATATTCCACTAAAAACTGTTTCAGCATTTAATATTTCAAATGCATATTTTGTAATTAGTTTTAAAGATTCAGTTCCATATCCTTTTGATCTTTCACTAGGTTCTCCTATAAATCCCCCTACGTGAAATCTTCTTGATACTTCATTTTTTATTTCTAAGCTATATGTTCCTAAAAGAACATTATCTTCTTTTCTAATTATTGAATAATTATGTTCTCCTTTTCTACAGATATTTTCAAGCCACTCTTTTTCACTTAACTCTGTTATATTTTTAGCAAAATTACCTACTCCTCTTGCTAAAGTTTCATCATTTATCCATTTTGTAAATATTTTATAATCTTCTGCATTCATTGGTGATAAATATACTCTTTCGCTTTCATATTTATTATAATACATTTTTACTCCTCCTTATATATGTACATTATATCATGCTAAGTATAAATAATGTAGTGTATTTTTTGATAATTTTTCTGCTTTGAACTTTAATACTTGTTATTTAGACGACAATAATTTTTATAAACATATTTTAGTATATAATTTGATTAGGTGATTTACTTGAAAGAATTAATACTGAAAGATGATGATTTTGATATACTAGATGAATTTTTTTGGAAAGAAACAAGGTTTTATCTATTATATTTACTTCCAAATAATATACTATATAAAATTAATAAAGATTATACTTCTAAAATTGTTAATAATGTTGCTACTAAGAATTTAATTGAAAATTTAAATAAATATGTAAATGTTGGGAAGCTAGTTGACTTTCCCTATGGAATTATTTCTTTTGATAATCGCGTTATAGGTTCTGTTTCTAAATTTCATAAAGATTATTTTCCTATAAACTTAAATAATGAAAATGTTGTCGAAATATTATTGTTTCAATTAAAGATGACTGAACTTATTGAATATCTTTATAATAACGGAATTGCTTATTTTGATATTAATTATGAGAATTTTTTAACAAATAGTTCAAAGTCAAAAATTTCATTAATTGATTTTGAACCCTTAAATGTTAAATGCGATAATTTAACTGATAATGATTTATCTAGGTTACTTCTTAATTTATCTTTTCACTTCCATAGTATGGTAAGAGATTCGTTTGAAAATGAAGGAGTGGTTTTCTTTGATAGTTTTCAAAGTGTTTATAATTACTTAAATACTAAACTTGCTAGTTGTCATAAAAGTTTTATTAAATTATAATTTTACCGCACAATAAAAGACCAAATTTTGGTCTATTTTTATTCTTTAGTTAATATTTCTGAGTTTCCGTCATCATCTATTAATATTAATTTTTCTCCATATGGTATTAATTGTAATTCTTCATCATTGTAATCTATTGTCCCATTATTATTCTCAAATACATAATTGTGATCAGCTGTGTCATCGTTTACTTTAATTGTTAATGTATTATCGTCCTTAAATTCATAGTATTTTGGAACTTCATATAAACCATATGTCCATGTTCCTATAATTTTAAATTCTTCGTACTTTTCAGTTGAATTAATTCTTAAAGCCTCATATTCTTCACTATCTAGTCCTAATATAAATATTTTGTCTTCTTCTGCTCTAAAAATAATATCTCCTGAAGCATCAAATATAGTTCCTTCGTTGTTATCATATTCGTAAAATCTGGCCATCATATAAGTTCCATCGCTTATTACTACATGTTTGTCATCTATAAATTCATAAGTGTATGTACCTTCTTCTGTAATTTGAAATGCTCCTGATAATTCTATTTCTTTTATAGTTTCTTCTTTTTCTCCACAACCTGTTACTGTTATAGTAAATAGAAACAATATAAATAATGTTAATGTTCTTTTCATTTTTTACCTACCTCTATTTAATTTTAACATATTTTATTGCAATGTAAATGTTTTTGCTTTTTATTTACACTAAATTTGCTTATTTATGAATTCAGTCATTAGTTTAATAAATTTTTCACATTCTTCTTTATCAGTTCTTACTGAATTTGGTATTTCTAATTGTATACAAGGTATATTAGTTGTTTTTGCTACCACTTTACATATATTGATCATGTTTGAGGCAGTAAATTCTTTATCAACCTGCACTTCTTTATGACACTCTAATATTTTTTTTAGTTCTTCTACTATGTTTTCATTTTGATTTAAATTTATTCCAAAATTTGTACCAATTTCATATTGATTTTTTTTACATCCATGAATATCTATTAATAATTTTATATTATATCTTTTTATATTATTAATTATTTCATTTTTATACATCATGCTAATTTTATCATCACTATAATTTGGATCATCATTTTTATTAAATATTCTTGTAATTTCATGTATCTTTAAGTTTTCACTTAGGTATTTTACTATTCCACCAGTATTTATATCCGCTGGTTTTATTTCACTATTTCTTACTTGATTTACTGCATGAGGAGCTGAAAGCAATATATTGTTTTCTCTTGAAATATAAATATAATTTTTATTATTTTCTTGAATTATTCCATTATATTGATTTTCCTCATATATTTTATTATTTTTAATAATCTCTTTATATATCATTTTTTTGTTTTTTCCCAATGCTTTTTTGAATATTTATTTACTATATCTATAACTTCTTGTGGAGTTCTTGCTATATAATATGTGTCTTCTTCTTTCTCTTTTGAAAAATTGTTATTTCTCATACTTTGTAAAAAACTTATTAGTTCGTCATAATATCCTAAGTTTTCGTCATTATATAATATTATAGGAGCTTCAAATTCTTTTCCTCTTTTTCTTTCGATAGCTGAAAAAAATTCAAAAAGTGTTCCATATCCTCCAGTAAGATAAATTTGCATATCTGAATTATCAATGAATTTTGTCATTCTTTCTGGCATATTTATCGTAGTTATTTCTGTAGTACAATTTAAACTTTTAAAATCATCTTTATAAACTTCTGGGCATACTCCTATTATCTCTCTACCATTTTGCATCGCTATATTATATGCTACACCCATAATTCCCTGATTACATGCACCAAATACCAAATCATTTTCTTTTAAGATTTCTTCTAATAGTAATTTACTTGAATATATAAATTTATCGTCAATGTCTCCATTCATTGAACATGCTACAAATATTTTCATAATTCTCCTTTTTTTGCTATTATATCACATGATTCTTGTTATATATATAATTATGTGAATTTTACTATTGAAGTCTTATTTGTCTTTTTATTATTTTTATGATAGAATACGCCTAATTATTTAATGGGG
>CAYJKL010000019.1:0-9728 GCA_964370755.1 uncultured Muribaculaceae bacterium | reverse complement strand
GAGTTACCAAAATATGTTGGTATTAAACCAAAAGAAAAGTAATATCGCTATTACTTTTTTATTTGTTTTCTCCGAAATAACTAATTGCATTTACTGGACAGTTATTTCCGCATCCATGACAGTTTTCTATACAGTTGTCTGGATTTTTTACTATAGGTTTTGTCTGATTTTCTTTGTCATAAACTTCATTTTTACAGTGCGCTATACATGATCCACATTCTACACAATTTTCTTCATCAATAATTGGATACCAATTTTTTGACATTTTACCACTTCCTATCTTGGTATATTTTATCATATTATTTTTAATTTTTGAATACTACTTTGCTTAGAGTGTCATATATTTTACCATTTAACTCTATGTATATATTATAATTTCCTTCTAAACCTTCTTCGTTAATATATTTATATCCTCTAATACCATTTTCACTATCTATATCTACGAATATATCTACACAAAGAGCTGTGTATGGTCTTGTACTTACATTTAGATTATAATAACTATTTACTCCATTTTTTGATAATATTATATTTACATCGTCTCCTCTTTGAAAATTACCTTCAATAGATAATCTATCTACTTCTTTACTAATTTCAAAGTCTCTTGATTCGTATTCGTCATCGATGTCACTTGTATTTAATAATGGATTAAATTTTGTTTCATCTACTTTTGTTTCTCCAAGAGTACCAAAACTTTTTGCTACTCCTAAATTAAATTCATAATTATCATAAAGTGTACTTTTTTCTACTTTGTATGTGTTTGTCGGTAACACCATTTCAAAAATTATTTTGTCATTTAATAGTTCAACTGTTTGTGTTTCAAGTTTATCACTGTTAGCTAATCCTGCAGGTGAATTTACTACTTCTCCATCAACATAAACTATTCCTCCTGAGTTAACTATATAGTGATTTTCATCTATATAATCTACATCTGATACATAGGGAGAATAAAATGAACTCCCTCTTTCTTTTCCGTACTGCCAAACTTGCTCTATAGTCATATTTTCTGTATCTATTTTGTACATTACTCCCCTTGTGTATGACTCAGTAGCTGGCACATATTCTTCTTCAATTTTAGATTTATTATTTCCGTTGTCTAGTATCATAATATAACCTTCTGGTGTTGTCATTGCTGAATGTTGACTCCATTGCCATTCAAATTGTGAGTCTCCTATTGGTGTAAAAAAATATTTTTGATACTCTTCACTCCAATTAGTAGGGTCTCCTATAATCCAGTTTAATTCTTCTGATTTATAATCTACACTTATTACTGCATCTTGGTGTCTTCCAGATAAAATAATTGAATCATTTACATCATCATACCATATAGAATTTGCGTGAAACCAGTCATAATCTATCCAGTTTTCACTTTTTCCATCTTCTGTATTTAAGATATTTTTTAGATCTATTTCTTTTACTATTTTTCCTGTATCTTTTTCTATTTCTACAATATAATCTTCTACTGTATTATTTGCAAAGTCATTCGAAAGTGCTAATATATTACCATTTTCTAATTCAAAAAAATCATGATGATATCCACCTTCTAAACTATATTCATTATAAATTTTTCCTAACATGTCCATCTCATATAATCCAGTTGTATAGTACGGAGAGTTTATTATTCTTTCTGTTCCTAAAAGGTAATTTCCGTTTTCAAGTCTAGATATTTTCCATGTGTTTTTTGTTGTTAAATACCATCTAACATCTCCATTTATATCATAAGCAGATGTATATCCTTGTGCTGATGGTGTATAAAAATATAATTCGTTTGATAATTTACTTTTGTCACTATAAACTTTTTCTGGTAATGAAAAGTCTTCTGGTAATTCTTCTGTTTTTATAATAAATGTTTTTTCTTCTTCTCCTATTTTGATTATTACTTCGTTTTCTGTTCCTGCATATAAACCAAGTACTGGTAAATAATGATTTTCACCTTCTTCAAATGTTTGTTCATATGTTGTATTTGTATCTTTGCCTTTTATAGTTAAAATTGGAGTTACTTTTTCTTCTGTTTCAAATATTATTAGAGCTGTTAATGGAGAATTTCCATACGGATTTAAAATTATATTTGGATTTTCATATGTGTATCCTTCTATTTCAAAATTTTCTTCCTTACTTGATTGTATACTTATTAAAGATTTTTCTGTTTCTAATACATCTCCTTTTCTAGGATAAAATATTATAACTAACGTAATTACTAATATAAGTAATACTGTTCCCCCTATGATAAACATTTTTTTCTTATCTTTCATTTTCTTCACCTCGAAATGATTATCACATTATTTGCATTATTTGTAAATAAATTATAAGTTGAAAAAAACTCAACTATAAGTTGAATTTTATTTATTCACATCCACATGTGTCGTCAAATGAAAATGGTATTTCAAAAGTTTCTGTTTTATTATCATCGCTTATTGTTTTAGCTTTTATATATAAATTATTTGATTCAAAAGATTTACAACTTGCTTCGTAATTAGTTACACTGAAGGTAATATTTTTTATAATTTCATCAAATGTATTTTCTGCGCTGTTGTCTACTTTTATTTCGTCTACAGTAATTAACGTATCATTATTTTGTTCATAAAGCGTAAATGTTATTTCTTTATATATTTCTTTTGTATGTTCACCTTTGTAATCTATACTAGATATATATATTGAAGAGATATTTTCATTAAATACTACGCAACCATCTACTTCAAAATCATTTGAGTCAGTTGTAAGAACTTTTAAATTCATATTATCTTTTTGCAATGATACAATTATAATTATAGTTCCTATTATGATCAGTAATCCTGCTATTATTAATTTCATTTTATTTGATCTTTGCTTTTCTTTTTCTTTTCCACTTAATAGTGAGTTAATATCAATGTTAAAATCTTCGGAAATTTGTTTTAATATAGCGATATCTGGAATGTTCTTACCATTTTCCCATTTACTAACTGCCTGAAATGTAACTCCTAGTTTTTCAGCAAGCATTGCTTGTGTTAGATTATTATCTTTTCTTATTTTTTTTATTAATTTTCCTATTTCTTCATTATTCATTAACTTACTTCCTTTTATATATTTTTAATTATATCATATTTTGATATTTTTGAGTAAATAAAAAAATCATAAAATTATGATTTTCTATTTATTTTACTATAAAGTATTCTTCTTTGGTTCCTACTAGTTCATCTCCATCAAATACTTCAATAACAATTTTATATGATTGTTTGTCTAGAGTATTTGTATTAAATATTAAATTTAAATTTTTGTTTGTAAACTCATAAATATTAGGAGATACCGCGGTTAAAGTACTTGTAATATGCGCGTTAATATCTACTAATGAATAATTTTGACTAACTGCATTATATTCATCTTTTTTGTAAAGTGATATTCTCATACTAGGGTCTATTGCTCCATTAAATACTATATTTAAGTTGATATTATCTGTTTCATTTTCTTGATTCAATATTATATCACTAGTATTATTTACTTTAAAATCAATGTTGTTTATATCTGCTGACTTACTTATACTTAAAGGAATATTTATTGTACTTTGATATTTTCCTAAATAATCATTGTATGATATTGAACTTATTACTTCGAGTTTATAATCCCCTACTGGTAAAAAATTATCTCCTTTGTAAGCGTATAGTTCTATCATTTCATTTATTCCTAGTAATCCACTTTCATTATTAATAGTAATTGTACCATTTGAATCAGGGTAATATGTTTTACCATTTAATTTAAATGCAAAATTTGATAAATTATCACGATCAACTAGATTATCTTTATCGTCTAAAATGTTCATTTTTAGTATTATATCTTGATCTGATATTTGAGTATTTATTACATTATAGCTACCAGATTGACCATAAATTATTGATGATTTTATATTAATGTTTGATATTGAATCTGAATTATGTTTTATAATTATTCCAGATGTTTCACTAGATAAATCTACACTGATATCTTGATTTTTTATAACATTAATACTATTAATCGTGGATTCTAGTGGACCTCTTACTACATCTCCTGCATTATTTTTTACTTCTACCCATATTTTTAAATTACCAATATTGCTTGAAATATCTGCTTTTTCAAAATTTAGAATCAAAGTAAAATCTTCTGATATATTTATTCCGTCTGAGTAATCATCTTCTATAAATTTATTACTTGTATTACCAACTTCAAAAAAGTTCTCAAAATCAATTCCTAGTAACCCTACACTATCAGTACTTATCTCGTATTCATACACTTTTCCTTTAATATTATCTTTTAAAGTTATGATTGTTCCGAATGGTAATGTTTGATTATAACTTACAAAATGATTTATTTCTGGTTCATCATAGTGCGGTAAATTGTAAACGTAATTTAAATTCACTGATGAATCTTCAGTTATATAAATGTCATCATTAGTTCGGTATAGGTTAGTTCTTCCTGCTCCTATTGAGCTCATATTATATCCACCAAAAGTTAAAAAGTCTGAATTCAAATAAGATATGTTACCACTATTGTCTGTTATTCTCGCATATAAGATATTGTTTCCAATTGGTTCTATGTTAAGTTCATTTTGATAACTTTGCCAATTTGCATCATTTAAAGATTCTAAACTTTCTTTGCTAACTTCTTTACTAGTTACATAGTAATCAATTTCTTTAATTCCTGTTTCATTGTCAGTTGCATTAATGCTTACTGATTTTTGATCTAATATTAATAAATCTGCTACGTCACTTCTATAAGTGCTCCATGAATTTGAATCAAATATTATTGTTGCTGTAGGGTCTGTCTTATCAATATTAATTATATCACTATTTACATATCTAACATTTCCACTATAGTCTGTTAGTTTTGCATATAAAATATATTTTCCTTCTTCGCTAAAAGTAACTGCGCCTTCATAGTTTAACCATTCTAAATTTAAAATTTCTTCACCTGTTAATGCTATTTCATCATATTTTACATAGTATTCTACTTTTTCTAAAGTATAAACAGGCGCACTTGAAGTTATAGCTATTGTAACATCTCTATTATAGTATATATTATTTGGATTTAGTGTACTGTTATTCCATGCGTCACTACCTATTCTAATATCTACTAAGTTAAGTTCATTTACAAAATATAATTCTGGTAAATTTAGATTACTATGTATCCAGACATTTTCATTATTATTTGCGTCTTCTATGAATTCATTATAACCTAAGTTCGTTAGAAATTCTGAAGAATAAATATTGAAAGAATTAATACTTAAAATATTATTTTCTGAGTCTTCAAAGTAATTGTAATTATTACTTAATATTGTGTCACTAAACTTTACTTCTCCTACAAATAAATTAGAAGAAGTGTTAATTGAATTATTAATTGTAATACTATTTGAATTATTTATTTCATCTACTATTCCAGCTGTATTAGTACCTAATATTGTTCCTTTGTTATATACTTTATTTATAACTAAGCTGGCATTATTTACCGAATTAATTATACCTGATGATGAATAGTTACCTGAAATATTTCCTTCATTATATGAGTTTGTTATATTTATATTTTCAGAAGCTGTACCTATAAAGCCAGCTGCTGAACTTGTGTTTTTTATATTTAAATTTGTTATAACGTTACTAACATCTGTATTTTTTGCATAGTTCGCTATACCTGTTGATATATTTTTTTTGTATACAACTTCATATTTTAAAGCGGTAAAAGATATATTTCTAATAACTGTATCTGCTGCAATACTGACTTTAACTTCATCTAGTTTTTTTGTGCCTAAATCAATTTCAAATGAACCTATTTCTACAACTTCATCATTTATTTTAAGCTCTGGAGCGTCTGTTTCATCACTTATTAAATAGTTTCCTGAAATTGTTGAAGATATAATTTCTTCGTTTGAATCAGTTTCCTTAATAAGAGTTAATTCTTTCGCTTCTAGCTCTGTTGAAATATTTTTATTTTCATATTCCTTTGTTTCACTTTGTTCTGCTCCATCAATATCTGTTATAACATATCCACTTAAATAAGTATCTTTTATATTAAAATCGCTTGCATTTATTGCCAAACCTGATGAATTATTTCCTCCTACTATTAGCATATTTTCAATAAATAAATTACTAATACTTCCACTAATATTATTAAATAAAGCTAAATTTTCTTCAGTTTCACTTGTAATATATAATCCATAAATCGCATAAAATGCTCCATCTAGATGACCTGCAAAATTGCCTAAATAATCAAAAGTATTTACTGTTCCGGCTATATCACCTGAGATATCACTTGTGTTATATAATTCGTTTGTGTACTTTTTTAAAAATAGTTCGTTATCCTCATATATGTAACTTGTACTTTCTTCACTATAAGAAAAATACCCTGGATTTAATATTATATCGTTATCTAATCTAAAATAGATTCCCGCATAATCATTACTTTTTAAACTTTCACTAAAATATGCAAATTCTGCTCCACTTGAAATCAAATATGGGTCATCTTTTGTACCACTACCCATACTATAAGATGAAGCGATAGATCCATCCCAGTACAACAAATCCATTGAACTATTTATACCATTATTAAATCTTGAAAAAGTTGGCACCGCTATAGAAATAATTGCTGTTAATATTATTAATGTGATTATTATACTGTGTTTTTTTGTTTTTTTTAACTTATGAACCATTTCTACTATCTCCTACTATCTTATTAATTATATCATATTTAATATTTTCAAACAATGATTTGTTTTCTATTTTTAAAAAAACAAAACTTTCGTTTTGCTTTTATGGAGTTGTTTCATAATACGGAACTAATGTACCTACTGTTTCCATTACAACATTATTAACTGCATTATAGTATGCTGTCTCTCCACTTTCGAGTATAACTGGTTTAGCATCAAGTACTAAAACTCCCGATTCATATATTTTTGCACTATGAATTACTGCTTGACCATTTGTATGACCTCGAACTGTCCTTGCTTCATTGTTTGCAAACATATAAAATTCGAATATACTTTGCCATGGAGTATCAGGTGGATTTGCATAAGTTCTCCCATTTAATATTAGTGCTTCTTTAGATATTTCTGCAATATATCTTTCTCCTACTTTATAACCAGTTGGTCCTAAATTATAACTTACTGTATCAAATTGCAGCAAACTTTCGGTTGTATTCCATGCGACTCCAAACATTTGGTTTTTATATGCTCTTCTTGAACTAAATAACCATGTTGATGCTCCATGTCGACTTAAAAATGTAAAATCTACTACAATTTTTGATTCACTACTAGGAAAAAAACCTGTCTTAATGTACGAACCTGTAGTACTTTTAGCTCCTGATAAATATTCCGTAATTTCAGGAGTTTCTATTGCATCAGCAAAATTTAGTTTAAGTTCTATTCTTCCAGTTTGATTAGTTCTTAGTGAACTGATTGTTACACTTAATGTTATTTCTGAATTTGCTGGTATAGTCGTTCCATAAGTGTAGTTATTTAGTCTAAATGCTTGATTACTATTTGAAAATATATCATCTATATTTTTTAATATATAATCATATGGAGTTGCATTTTGAACAACTATATCATATGATATAGTCGATGTTGCATATGTACTACTCACGTGGAAAAATGCTGTATTTTCATTAAATGTAGGTTCACTTAATTCTGTTGAATAATATCTATTTGTTTGTGATACTCCTACGATTTTAATTTTATCTGACACTGTATTTTCTACTATTATAAAATCGTTTTCATCTACATTTATTGTATCTTGTGTTTTATAAAAAATAAATGTTTTCGTTTCTCCAGTTCCTATGAAAAATTCTATTTCATTTATATTTCCATCTGTATCAACACTATGACTATAATATTCCGTTTTTGATATTTTAACTTCTGCTGGGTCCCATCTTAATAAGTAATTTTTATTTTCCTCAGTTGCATTTGTTACTATTATTTTTTCATAATCACCATAAGATTCGTGTTCTAAGATAATTCCTCCAGTTAAAGTATAATCTTTTACAAGTGTAAATTTACCTGTTAAAGTTTTTTCATACGGTTCTGTTGACTTTGCTGTTATAGTTACATTTACATTATCAAATTTATAACTGGGATCTTTGCTAGTTATTTCAAAAAAATTATTCACTGTAGTGTTTCCACTTACCCATGTATATCCTCTGTTTTCACAAGTTGTTTTGTCTAAAGTGCTTACGTCTACTCCATCTGTTGTATCATTTCTACAAATTTCTACCCTAGCTAATTCACTTGTATAAGTATCACTATTTGTTCCATTTAATTTACACTCCAGATTACCAGATGTATCTCCTTCTATTTCACAATTTACTGTATATGAGATATCATGATTTGACGCTTCTTCATTATCTTTAAAGTTTGATACTTCAAAGTATACTGCTCCTCCATCCCATTTATTATTTAAATTATCTTTATCTGACAACTGTGCACTAGTAAAGTAAAAGTCTTGTGACTCTAGATATAAATTCCAAGCCTCATTCCCTACATACTTTGCAAATGATATTCCTGTTGATAACACCAAAAAACCTATCATTCCTATGAATAATATCGTTAGTACTTTTTTTCTACTAATTTTTTTCATAATTTTATCTCAACTTTTGCCAACTATCGATTTCTATATCAACATAGTCTACTAGGTTTGCATATATTACATCATTATATAGTAATGGAAATATAACATTTAATCTAAAATCATTTGTACTTTGTGAACTATGATCTAAACTCATTACAGGAGATTTACACTCTAATATATTTTCCGGGTTTCTTCCACTACTTTCGTTACATGTAAATAATAGAGTTTCAGTTCCCGTTACAGAGTATAACTCAAAAGTAAGAGGAATTGTATGTGCCGTTTTAAGTGTAATTTGGTATTCTATAGTTACGTCACTTGTGTTTGTGTCTAAGTTATTAGTTACCTCAAAATTATATTCTTTATTATCTCCTGGTATTAAGTCATTGAGCGGTATTTCAATTAAATCTGTTTTATTTGCATTAAAAACGAATTCAGCTATTGCTTGTTCGCTACTAGTCATGTCAGTTTCAGCAGTATATAGTGAGTATGTCACTCCTACTAACAGCACTGATACTACCAATGCTATTTCTATTAATATTATTTTCTTTTTTTTATTCATACCTTTTATATTCATTCTTATACTCCTTAACCAACTACTTGTTACTCTTTATTCTTTTTAATTATACCATAATTTTACAATTTATGACAAGATTTTAATTTTTATTTTTTTAAACTTTTATAATGACGCTTTATTTATGTTTTTCATAAACTACTCTAGGAGGTTAAAATGAAAAATAGATTATCTTATGGATGTTGTATCGATATTGATAGATTAATTCAAATATGTCAAGTAACTGGTCCCACTGGACCTACTGGACCTACTGGACCTAATGGTTTTGGCGCAACCGGGCCTACTGGACCCACTGGACCAGCTGGACCAACAACTGTAGAAGTTGGTGAAACTACAACTTTAGAACCTGGTAATGGCGCGAGTGTTGTAAACTCTGGTACTAACGTTGATGTAGTTTTAGATTTTGCAATACCTGCTGGGGCTACTGGACCTACTGGACCTGATGGTGCTACTGGACCTACTGGAGCCGATGGCGCGACTGGGCCTACTGGACCTAATGGAGCCGATGGAGCGACTGGACCTACTGGGCCAACTGGAGCCGATGGAGCAACTGGACCGACTGGTGCTGATGGTGCAACTGGGCCTACTGGACCTACTGG
>CAYJKL010000018.1:0-23119 GCA_964370755.1 uncultured Muribaculaceae bacterium | reverse complement strand
CATCATTACATATGCACATGCATGTGCTTTTGGAAACATATATTTAATTCTTCTACAAGACTCTATAAACCACTCAGGTACATCACAAGATCTCATAGAATCAGCAAACCCAACCCATTTATCAGGTTCTTTAGTAGCTTTACCTTTACGAACAAACTCACTTATTTTAAAAGCAGAAGCAGGTTCCATACCATAATTTATCAAAAATACCATGATATCATCACGACATCCAACAACTTTATCAAATGTTGCTACATCATTTACAATTAAGTCACGAACGTTACCTTGCCAAACATCAGTACCATGTGATAACCCAGATATTTTAACTAAATCAGAAAATCTACTAGGTTTAATTTCTTGTAACATTCTTATTACAAAATTAGTTCCAAATTCAGGTATACCTAAAGTACCTGTTGGACACATAATATCATCTTCTTTAACATCTAGTGCATCAGGTGTTTGAAAAAGTGATAATACTTTCGGATCATCAAATGTAATACCTGCTACATCAAGACCTGTCGTATCTCCCAAATACTTAAGCATAGTCGGGTCATCATGACCAAGTATATCAAGTTTAAGTACATTATCATGAATCGCATGGAAGTCAAAATGTGTTGTATACCAACTTGAATCCGGTTCATCTGCTGGAAACTGAAATGCTGTGAAATCAAATACATCCATATTTTGAGGAATAACTATTATACCTCCAGGATGCTGACCAGTTGTTCTTTTAACACCAGTACAACCTTTAGATAATCTTTCAGTCTCTACAGGATTTAGTATAATTCCTTTTTCCTCACAATATGCTTTTACGTAACCATACGCAGTTTTATCAGCAACAGTTGAAATAGTTCCCGCTCTATAAGCATTAGCTTCTCCAAAGAGTTCTTTTACATAACTATGTGCATCAGCTTGATTATCACCAGAAAAGTTAAGATCGATATCTGGTACCTTCTCTGCTTTAAATCCAAGGAATGTTGCAAAAGGCATATCTTGCCCTTCTTTTCTCATATTACTTCCACATTCACATGTCATATCAGGCATATCATATCCACTTGAATATTCTTCTGCTAAAACATTTCCATCAACTTCAAAAACACTTTTTTTACATACTGGACAAACATAATGTGCAGGAAGTCCATTAACTTCAGTAATACCCATCATCGTTGCAACAAAAGATGAACCTACCGAACCACGTGATCCTACAAAGTATCCATCTGAGTTACTTTTTTTAACAAGTTTTTCAGCAATCAAATAAATTACATCAAACCCACCACCAATTATACCGGCAAGTTCTGCTTCAATACGCTCATTTATATTATCAGGAAGCGGATTACCATATATCTCATGAGCTTTTTCATAAACCATCTCACGTGTAATATCTGCAGAGTTATCTAAAAGAGGCGTATACAAATCTTTTTTTATAATTTCTAAAACATCTATCATATCAGCAACTTTATTAGTATTTTCAACAACAATTTCAAAAGCCTTATCTTTTCCTAAAAACGAAAAAGCTTCAAGCATCTCATCAGTAGTCAAGAAATACTGATTAGGTAGTTCCATATTTTTTCTATTAAGGGGATGCAGTTTACCACCAGTTTTTTGACTTACAATAATTTTTCTAGAAATTAAATCTTCAGGTCTTAAATTATGTACATCACCAGTAGCAACTACTATCTTTTCAGACTCTTCCGCTATTTTAATTAATCTTTTAACATATCCATGATACTCAGCAACCGAGTGAAACTTACTTTCTTTACCAATTAAATGAGTAACAACATTATCTGGATATACTTCAATATAATCATAAAAGCTCATTAACTTACGAAGTTCTTCATCATCAAGTGAAAAACCAGTATCAAAAACTTCACCATTAATACACCCAGAACCAATTATTAAACCTTCTCTTAGTGCTATTATTTCTTCTCTAGGTATTTTTGGTTCTTTTCCTTTATATAAATATTTAGTATTTGCTATCGAAACTATCTTAAATAAATTACGAAGTCCTTCTGCATTTTTAGCTAACAGAGTTACATGAAAAGGTCTAGCAAACTTAATAATATTTTCTTTATCAATTAAATTTTCAAGCTGACTAATTTTTAGTATATCTTCATCAAGTTTAGCAACCATTTTATAAAAACACTTTGCTGTACCCTCTGAGTCATAATCTGCTCTATGATGCATATCTTCATCCCATTCAACAGATAAATTTTTAACTAAATTAGATAACTTATGACTTCTCCAATCAGGAAACATTGTTCTAGCAAGAGCCATTGTATCAATAACCGTATTATTAAATTCTCCTAAATTATATTTTGAGCATGCCGCTTTCATAAACCCAATATCAAACGCTGCATTATGTGCAACCATTGGTTTATTACCAATATATTCTAAAAACCTTTTAGTAACGTTATCTTCTGTATCTTTACCTTTAAGCATATCATCAGTAATCGCTGTAAGCTCAGTTATAATAGAAGGAAGCTCTCTATCACACGCTATAAGTTCATCAAACCTTGAAACAACTTCACCATTTTTAACAGTAACAGCCCCTATTTCAATCATTTGATCCTTACCAGCATTAAATCCAGTAGTCTCTGTATCAAATACTACAAATTCAGTATCTTTAAAAGTAAAATCTTCCACACCATAATAAAGCCTAGAATCAGTATCAACAACATTCATTTCAAGACCATATAAAATTTTAAACATATCTTCTTTTTCTTTACCATCATTTATTTTCCATAAACTATTAAATAAATCAGGATACGCTTGAAGAACGTTATGATCAGTAACGGCTACTGCCTTATGACCAAGTTTAGACGCAAACTTAGCAAGACTACCCGCATCAATTACCCCATCCATCGCACTCATCATAGTATGAGCATGAAGTTCTACACGTTTTAAAGGCGCATTATCTTTTATCTTAACATCTTTAGAAGGAATACTCTCAATATTTCTAATACTAAGCACAAGCTGTTTCAAATACTGATCAAGCTCAATATTACCATGAAATCTATACCAATTTCCTTTTTTTAGTTTCTTAGCAACTTTATAAAAAGGTTCTTCTTCAAACTTAACCATTTTAGCAAGATAACTATCTGTATTATCACTCATCTTAAGATTAAGTATGTAAACAGTTCCTTTACTACCTTTTCTCTCACTTACTTCCATATCAAATATATAAGTTTCAATTATAACACTTTTAGTTTCTCCAAAAATATTATTAAGCGCAGTAACTTTACCATCTTTATGAGCACCCATTATAATAGTCTCATCTTTTTTCTCAAAAGCTACTGTTTTACTTTCCATTATAACTTCAGACAAACTCTTAGCGCCTTCTAAATTACTTTTGAAATTTATAACATAATCACAAATACCATAAGTATTTAAAAACTTTTCCATATTCTTAGCCTCATCTTTAAGCTCAGCTTCAAACATTTGATTCTCAATAACTATTTCAATATTTTTATTTTCAAGTTTCAAAGAATAACCTTTTAAAATACTATAAGAAGGTCTTTTAATAATTAACTGATCAATATAAGTATTAAGATAAGACTCTATATCACTTGCTAAAACATTATTACAAGATAAATAAATATTAAGTTTTTTACCACCAATACCATTTTCTTTTTTCGAAAACAAACCATCTACAATACTTTTATCAAGTATTTTTTCCAGTTTAATAAACACTTCAAAACAATCAAGTTTCTTATTAAGTATAACTTTTTCAATTTTTGAATTTCCAAACTCAACACCATCATAATTAATTGATTTAAAAAATCTTTCTAACTCACTATTCATGTTTACCTACTACTTTCTTTTACTATTTTACTAACTATCAAACTAACTTTATCAAAAGATTTACTAACCTTACCACTAACTCTAACAATGTCCCCTTTATTTAAATCGTCAAGTTCATTTATACACTCACTAAAAACAATAATATCGTCTTTCTTAGTTTCATCTGAAACATTCACAAAAGCCATATCAGTATTTTTCTTAGTTTTTATTTTCTTAATATTTTCTATTACTACAACCAAACTAACATTCTTAAATAAATTATCCTCAACACTTTTAAGTTTCATAATACTTTTATCTTGATACTTACTAGATGGATGATTACCAACATAAAAACCAAATATCTCAAGTTCATTTTGTAAAAGCTGTTTATAATCAAGTTCTTCTTCACTTGTAAGAATAGGTTTACTACCAAGTCCATTTAACTCAGCATAATTTTTAGCAACATCAATATTTTTAAGAAGCGTATTAATATTAGTTTTTAAACTACGCATCGCCCCTGCTTTTATTAAAAGTTCCAAATGTTCTTTTTTCATACTTTTATTCTTTAAAACAAAATCAAAAAAATCATTATATGGAGCATTATTTATTATATCACAAATTATTTCTTTAGATAAACCCTTAATCATAGTAAATGGTAAAATAAGTTGCTTATTATAAACATAAAAAATATCTTTACTATAATTTATATCAGGTTTAATAACTTTTACACCTTTATTTTTAAGTTCTACTAAGTAATTTTCAGCCATATTTATATCTTTAGATTCATTTAAAATAGCATTTACAAAATCCATCTGATAATATACTTTTAAATAAGCCATTTGATACGCAATAAGAGCATATGCAACTGAGTGAGATTTATTAAATCCATACCCAGCAAACTTAACAATTTTATTAAATAAATCCGTAGCATCATCAGCGCTATAACCTTTAGCTAAAGCACCATTTATAAACTTCTCTGCACTCGCATTTAAAACTCCATCTTTTTTCTTACTAATTGCTCTTCTAATTAAATCAGCTGAAGATGCAGAAAATCCACCTACCACAGTCATTAATCTAATTATTTGTTCTTGATATAAAATAATACCATAAGTCTCACTAAGTATTTCTTTTACATCATTAGAAATATATTTTATACCACCAGGATTCTCTTTATTATTAATATACTCATCTAAAAAATCAGACGGTCCTGGCCTAACAAGTGCAACAGCGGCTACTATCTCATCAAAACTATCAGGCTTAAGTTTTCTAAGCAATCTTTTCATCGGAACAGTTTCATACTGAAATATACCATCAGTATAAACTTTCTTAAAAACATCAATAACTTTTTCATCAGTAAGACTCATATTTTTCAAAATATTTTCATCATGTTTTTCTAAAATACTAGAAATAAGTGACAAATTTTTAAGACCCAAAAAATCCATTTTCAAAATACCTAAATCTTCTAAATAATCCATAGTAATACCAGTAGTATAATTATCACCACTTGCTCTAATCGGAATAATATTATCAAGTTCTTCACTACATATTACAACACCAGCAGCATGAGTCGAAACATTCTTCTTAAGATTCTCAAGTCTAATAGACACCTTATAAATATTTTTAAGTTCATCATAAGTATCTAAATATTTCTTCAAAAATTTATTATCTAAATTATCCCTTAAACTTTTACTTCTATCAACAAGCTTAATAAATTTTTCAAAAAGAGAAGAATCAACATTAAAAAGTTTAGCAACTTCTCTAAGTATAAGTTTAGCCTTATATGTATTATAAGTAAGACCTACTGCTACATTTTTATATCCATATTTACCTCTAACATAAGAAATAATTTCATCTCTTTTATTACTATCAAAATCAATATCAATATCAGGCATCGTAACCCTATCTTTATTTAAAAATCTTTCAAAAAGAAGATTATACTTAATTGGATCAATATCAGTAATTCCAGTTGCATAACAAACAAGTGACCCAGCAGCAGACCCTCTTCCAGGACCAACTAAAATTTTATTTTTCTTGGCATACAAAACATAATCATAAACGATTAAAAAGTAATCAGTAAACCCCATTTCCTTAATTACACTTAGTTCATAATCAAGTCTTTTTTTATACTCATCACTACACTCATTATTAAGTCTTTTTAAAAGCCCAACATTTGCAAGTCTACTTAAATACTCATCAGAATTCTTATCTTTATTAAAAACAGGTATATACTTCTCTCCAAATTCAAAAACTAAATTTATTTTACCAAACAAATTATCATACTCTAAACTTTCTTCTAAAGAAACTTCAGAAATATAATTTTTCTCAAGTAAGTTATTAAACCCACCAAGTTTATTTAAATACTCTAAATAAACTTTATCTTCTTTTCTAAACATTTTAATATTTACATTATATACAACATTACTAGTTAAAAGTAAACTATTTACTTTCTCTTCATTATTTTTATAACCTATAAAAGTATTATTCCAACAACTAAACTTATTAAATAGTTCCCTTGCTTCATAAGGAATCACACAAAGTACATTATTACTATATTTAATTAAAATATTTTCATCAATACTTCCGCTTTCTTTAAAAGTATTAATTTTAAGCAAATTTTTATAACCATCATAATTTTCAGCATACAAATAAAGTTCATAATCTCCATAATTAACAAATAGACCTATAACAGGTTTAATATTATTACTAATACACTTATTATAAAATTCAAGTGAGGCTCCCAAATTATCATCACATATAGCGCATCTATCAAGTTTATGAGAAACACAAAAAGAAATTAAATCATCAAGTTTAATCAAACTACTAAGGAGCAAGTAATCAGTTTTAACATTAAATGGTATATATTTCATGAGTTAAATAAACCTTTCTAACTGTAAAAATATTATATCATAATAATCATTATTTCATAAAAAAAATACACTTATTTTACTAAATATATTTATTTTCTTATACGCTCAGCATAATATAATTCTTTAATCGCTGGATTATTAGCTAAACGCCTTTTACATTCAACAAGTATTTGATAAATTCTAGCTCTAGTCACTCCATGAATTTTTCCTAAATCAACAAAACTATGCTCATTGCATCCCATCCCAAAATTTTTACACAATAAGTCAAACTCAAGTTCGCTAGTATACAGCTTTATAACATCTCTTATATTCTCAGAAAAAACATTATCATCAACTATATCCATATCCCTTACTACATCATCTCTATCAAAAAAACAAGATTCATCTTCAAACTGAGTAATTTCTAAACTAACAAACCTTCTTAACATATACTCATTTAATTCTTTTACTTTATCTTCAGTAAAACCAGTAACATCAGATATTTTCTGAACACTCTCATCATCATCAAGAAATAAACCAGTTTCTTTTAAAACCCTGTTTACCTGCATTATATAAACATCTATATTAGTAGGATACCTAACAACATTTTCATGTTTCTTTACAGCTCTTATAACTCTTCCCTTTATACACTTCCACAAATAAATAGAAAATTTAAATTCATTGTTTGCCAAAGGATCACATGAATTAAGAGTCTCAATAAAAGCTTCCACTCCGTATTGCACTAAATCTTCTCTATCTATCGAATATATATTAAGACTATCAACAGCTTTTTTAATTAATTTATAATAATATCTAACAAGTAAATTACCTGCATTTAAATCTCCACTTTGATAAGAAACAATTAATTTTCTTATATCAGCTTCACATAGTACGCAATCAAACCTATTATAATGACTTCTTTTTAAATAAGCCGAGTCATCTACATAATTAATATTCTCCATTATAAATACTTCTTTCCTAAATATACTTTAGAGTACAATTTAATTTTATTATATAATCTATCAAGTTCACTAAGTATTTTAACTTTAGATAAACCAGAATTATCAACTAAATCATCAATTGAAACTACACCTTGCTCATTATAAACAAAATTATTAAGAAAATCTATTTCCAAAGGCCAAAGTATATCACTAAGAGTATTACTATCAATATTCTTTAATAACTTATTAAAAGCTTTCTTATTACTTTTCATATCAAATGTCATTTGATTTATATTACAAAAACCAAATAATTCATCGGTATTAACTCCCTCCAAATTATCTGCAAGTGATATAAACTGAGGAAATTTTACTAAATCATTCATCGCAATAAGTCTTCTGCACCTAACAGTTTCAAAGCTAATGTTATACATATCACCAAGTTCTACAAGTGTCATTCCATTTTTTTTATAATACTCAATAAGGTACATATATCTTTCATGACCAACTTTACTTATAATTACTTCTTTAAGTTTATTTTCAAAATCCGTAGTATACACATCTTTAAAAACATCTTCTTCACTGTATGACCCAACATGTTTATCCTCATAAGGAACGATTTCTGGTAAGTTACTAAACTCACCCAAATTATATTCATGACCAAACTTAGAAACTTTAACAGTAGAATCAAGTTTAATAATTCTATCCATCAATCTTCTAGTTATACATAAATGAAAATAATTAGAAATATCCTTAGCTTTATCCACATCAAACAAATCAATAGTTTCAATAACTATTAAAACAGCCTCTTGAAACAAATCTTCCTTAGTAAGCATTACTGTTTTATACTTGTCTATAATATTATTAATAATAGGCATAAGCATATTTATTATTTCATCAAGTCCAGTCTTATTAGTTTGATATATTTGAATAAAGTTGCTTAAAACTTTTTCATATTCAATATGAGTCAAATTTCCATATCTAAATTCCATAAATACCCCTTTTTTAAGTAATATTATACATATTTGTTACAAAATGTCAATTTTTGTAGGCAATTCATGGTAAATATTTGACTTTTATCCCAATATATGATAAAGTTTTATTTGTAACAAAAGGAGGCAATGAATATGGCTGTAAAAATAACAACAAAAAAACCATTAACTGGTAACAAAAGATCTCATGCATTAAATGCAACTAAAATGCAACAAAAGCCTAATTTACAAACAAGAATAATTAACGGTATAAAAGTAAGATTAAGCGCTAGAGAACTTAAAACTTTAAATAAAAAATCAAAAAAAGACAAAGCTGCTGCTTAGTCTTTTTTTAATAATAAAATTTGTTTATTATAATCTTCACTTTTACATACAAATGAACCACTTATTACATAATTAATATCAAGTTTATTAATCTTAGTAATAGTTTTATCATTAATACCACCATCGACCGCTATTTCAAAGTGGTCTTTATTTTTCTTTCTAAGTTCAATAAGTTTAGATAATCTCTCAGGGGTTTTAGTCATAAACTTTTGCCCACCTTTACCAGGTTTAACACTCATAACTAAAATTCTATCAATATTTTTAAAATATTTTATATACTTATCCACTTCTTCATCCGGATTAATTACAATACCTGGTGAAAACCCATATCTTTTACACTCAATTATAAAATTTTCAGGATCACTAGTAGTTTCAGGATGAAAATAAACATTCTTAACTAAATGAAAATCTTTAATTAATTTCAAATACTTCTCAGGATTATCAGTCATAAAATGAACATCTAATTTCTTCTTAGCAAGTTTAAATACCTTCTTTATATTAAATCTATTAAAAGTTTTATTCTCAACATATTTTCCATCCATCAAATCAACATGAATAAAATCAGCGTTTGATAGATTTATTTTCTTAATTGTATCTTTAAACTTATAATCACTACTTATATAACTTATCGCGACTTTCATATAACTCCTTATAAAATTTAACATAACTATCATATCTTGATTTTCTTATTTTACCAAAATCAACGGCTTTTTTTATCTCACAATTTTCTTTAATATGATTACAATCTTTGTACTCACAACTAAAATTTTTAAATTCAATATAATAATTTTTTAAATCTTCTTTTTTTATATCATTTAAATCTATAGAAGAAAAACCAGGTGTATCCGCTATATAAAAGTTAAAAATTTTATATAACTCAGTATGCCTAGTAGTATGAACACCCCTACCAAGAGCCTCAGATATAGGCTTAGTTTCTATATTAAGATTTTTATCAAGTTTATTTAAAAGAGTACTCTTACCAGCACCTGTCTGACCTACTAAAAATGCTATCTTATTTTTAAGTACTTTTTTAAGTTTAGACATCTTTTCATTCGTTACAACATCATAACCTATTTTTTTATAATATTTAAGAATCTCTTTAATTTCTTTTTTATCTTTTCCAGAAATTAAATCAAGTTTCGTAAAACATAAAATAGGTTTTATATTCTTAGACTCAAGTATAACAATTAATCTATCTAAAAGACTAAGTGATATATCAGGTTTCTTAACACTTGTTACAACTAAAGCATAATTAATATTTGCAACTGCAGGTCTAGACGAAATACTACTTCTATCAAATATTTTAGTAATAGTTTTAGTATCAGTTTCAACTTCTACATTATCACCAACCAGAGGAACTTTTTTTTCATGTCTAAAAATCCCTCTAGGTGTGCACGTTACAAACTCACTACCAATATCAACTACATAACTATTACTTATATTTTTTACTATTATTCCTTTTGCTATCATAAACTAAAAATCACTACCTGAATCTGGGTCTTCATCTTCATCAGGTACTACAGGTGCATCAGGATCCACTTCTGGAGCAATTGCAATTGTTATAGTAAAGTTAGCACCTTCTACAACATTAACACCAGGATCATAACTTTGATCAATTACAACACCAGGTTCCACGCTATCATCTTCTTTTTCTTTTACAATTAAATTAAGATTAAACTCTTCAGCAAACTCTCTTACTTCTTCTTCAGTCGCACCTTCTAAAACAAAATCTGGATAGAAATCTAAATCAGGAATATATAAAGTAATCGTATCTCCCGAAGATAATTCAACGCCTTCTTCAACATCTTGATCAATAATTTCATCTTCATCATATTCAAGTGTTTTATCTTCAACTTCTTTTTTCTCAATCAATACTTTTAGACCAAGCGCTTCAAGGCGACCTTTAACTTCAGCATAATCATCACCAGTAAAATCTTCAATAACAAGTGAAGTATTACCAATAGATACATAAAGAGTTATTTCAAAACCTTCTTTTCTCATACTACCTGCAAGTGGACTAGTTTTTATAACATCTCCAGCTTCAACAGTTTTACTAATTTGCTCAATTTCCTCATCACTTACAACAAAACCACTAGCTTGAAGCTCTTTAATAGCCTCAGCAGGACTCATATTAGTTACATCAGGAACTTCTATTTGCTCTGAAGATGTAAGCATCGGTATAAATACTATAATTGTAGTTATAATTAAAACAAGCCCAGTAAAAATACTACCCAAAATTATCAAAAATTTATTCGACTTTTTCAAATCATTTTGACTAACTTTCTTAGCTATAACTTCATCCTCCTTTACCTCTTTTTTAACTTCTTTCTTTTTATTTTCTTCTTCTTTTTTAACAACTTTCATAACCTTAGTTTCATCATAATCAGTCTCAGGATATTTAAGTACTAATTTTTTTTCATTTTTTCTAGAATCATCTAAACAAGTTTTCAAATCTTCATGCATAGTCCTTGCATCAGGATATCTGTTTTTAGGATTCTTAGCAGTTGCCTTCATAATTATATTTTCAATACTTTGTGGCACATTTGATACTTCTGTACTAATAAGCGGTATATTCTCTTTTAAATGTTTAAGTGCTATTTCAACAGCATTGTCACCAGTAAAAGGAAGTTTCCCAGCTACAAGTTCATACAACAGTATACCTATAGAGTATATATCACTTTGAAGCGATGCTTGTTTACCCATAGCCTGCTCAGGTGGCAAATAATGAACACTACCCATAACTGAGTTAGTTTGTGTAAGCTGAGTCGCATTCATCGCAACCGCTATACCAAAATCAGTTATTTTAATAAGCCCATTATCTAGTATGAGTATATTCTGAGGTTTTATATCTCTATGTATTAAATAAGAGTCATGAGCAACAGATAAACCATTAGTTATTTGAAGTGCTATATCAACAACTTCAGCAGTAGTAAGTTTACCACGCTTTTTAAGTAAATGTTTTAAATGCTTACCTTCAATGTACTCCATTACAATATAATATTCACCAGAATCTTCACCAACATCATAAACTTCTACAACATTTGGATTAGATAAACTAGATGCAGCAAGCGCCTCACGCTGAAATCTTCTAACAAATTTTTCATCACTAGCAAGATCACCTCTTAAAACTTTTACAGCAACTTCTCTATCCAATATCGTATCATATGCAAGATAAACATTAGCCATTCCGCCTTCGCCAATACTCTTAATTATTTGATACCTATCACTAATCTTTTGACCCTTCATTATCACTAATTATCACCACTTTCATCTAGTAATAATGCCACTGATATATTATCAGTTCCCCCTCTAGCATTACATTTTCTAATCATTTTACTAACTTTTTCTTCTATATTAATTTCTTCATCATTTATTATTTTTTCTATTTGATCATCACTAAGCATATTAGTAAGACCATCACTACATAAAAATATTCCATCACATTTTCTATCAACTTCAAAAATATCTCTTTCAACATTTGGAGTTACTCCAAGCGCTCTCATTAAAACATTTTTCTTCGGATGGTTTTTTGCTTCTTCTTCAGTTATATTTCCTGCATCAACAAGCAAATTTACAAGTGTATGATCTTTTGTAATTTTATAAATTTTTCCATTTTTAATTACATACCCAGATGAATCACCTATATTACTAAAAAGTAAATAATTTTTAGTTAAAATAGCCGCCACTAAAGTAGTACCCATTCCTTTTGAATTTTCATTATTCTCTGCATAATCCAATATTTCTTTATTAATTATATTTATATTATCATTAAGCCAGTTTATCGCATCAACTTTAGAACCAATTGATGGAGTTTCTAAAAATCTTTTACCAAGAAGTGTAAGTGTTAACGCAGAGGCTACTTCACCCTTACGGTGTCCACCCATCCCATCAGCAACAATAAGTAAATGTTCATTATTCTGATTTTTAAGTATTGTTACACTATCTTCATTATGATTTCTAACTTTTCCTGGATCTGTTAAATAAAATGTTTTCATTTTTTCACCTCACTACTTCTAAGTTGACCACACGCTGCTGAAATTTTAGTACCAAATTTTTTCCTTATAGTAACGTCTATTCCATTTTCTTTTAAAACAGCACAAAAATCTCGTACTTTTATCTCGCTACTACACTTATACTGACTAGATGTATCATTATATGGTATTAAATTCACATAAACATTTAGCCCTTTTAATAATCTTACTAAATTAGTAGCATCTTTAAAACTATCATTTACATTATTAAGCATAACATATTCAATAGTAATTCGTCTACTTGTTTTGGCTAAATACACCTTCATAGCACTAATAAGTTCTTTTAAATTATACACTTTATTTACAGGCATTAACTCATTTCTAGTTTCATCATCTGCAGCATGCAGAGAAATAGCTAAATTTATTTGAAGCGGAAAATCAGCAAACTCTAAAATTTTCGGAACTAGTCCACACGTAGATACTGTAATATGTCTCGCACCTATTTCAATTCCTTTAGGTTCATTAACAAGTTTTAAAAACTTAAGTATATTATCATAATTATCAAATGGTTCACCAATTCCCATAATAACAACACTATTAATTTTTTTATCTATATGTTTTTCAATAAGTAATATTTGCTGAATCATTTCATAAACTTCTAAGTTTCTAACTCTTTTAAGTTTACCACTTTCACAAAACTTACACCCCATATTACATCCAACTTGACTAGAAACACAAACTGATAATCCATAATGATGTTTCATTAAAACAGCCTCAATAAATTCACCATCAACTAGTTCAAATAAAAACTTTGAAACCTCTTCATCCTCTTCAATCTTCTTAATTTTAATAAAATCAAGTACAAAGTCTTTCTTAAGAACATCTTTAAAATCATTTTTCATATTTCTAAAATCATCAACATTAAATATTCTATGACGATAAAGCCACTCAATAATCTGAGTCGCTTTAAATTTCTTTTCACCAATTTCTTCTAAATATTCTTCTAAATCACTTTTCGTATAATTAAATAAATTTTTCATAAATCAATTATATCATGATACCAAAAAAAAATATAGGTAACTTCCTATATTTTACTTAAATTTTCCTTTATTAGTTTACTAACAAGTGACATATCAACGTTTTTGAAATTTTCGGTTGCATATTTCATACATTTACCCATATCTTTATTACCTTCAGGTTTAAGTTCATCAAACATTTCAGTAACCAATTTCAAAGTATCTTCTTCAGATAACTCTTGTGGTAAATAAACAGACAAAATTTCTATTTCTTTTTCAAGATTTTCAACTTCAGTTTGCTTATCGTATTTAATATATTCAGAAAGCGAATCTTTACGCATTTTAACTTGCTTCTTAACAACAGACATAACTTCTTCATCAGTTAAATCTCTTTTTTTATTAATAGTTTCATTTTGAATAGCACTTTTAAGCATTCTTAAACTCGTTAATTTAAACTTATCTCCAGCTTTAAGTGACGCTTTCATTTCTTCGTTTATTTCATTTAACATATAATCATTCCTTAATCACGATTTCTTTTTTTACTACTTTTACGAGAATTTTTGATACCTTCTTTAATTTCGTTTCTTCTTTTAACTCCCGGTTTTTCATAGTGTTTTCTTTTCTTTAGTTCAGAAAGGACGCCGCTTTTAGCAACTTTTGCATTAAATTTTTTCCAAGCACCATCAACATTACCATCTTTTACTACTACTTTTGTCATTTTCGCCCTCCCTTCGTTTGTACGTATTTTATTATATCACTTAAAAAACAAGTTTTCAATAGAAAATGCCGAAATTTCGGCATTTTTTTCTTAACAGTAATTTTTATTGCGAATTCTGTATATTGCAGAACCAATATTTTCACCTATTTCAAACAAACTAGTGAACAGTTTTGCAATACCAGTAATCATAGAAGCAGAAAGGTTTGTACCACCCACAACTTCATCTAACTGTGTATTATTTAAAATCATTTTACCTCCTAATCTACATTACATGATTTTGGGTTCATATACCCACTAACTAATCCTCCAATAAATATAAGACCGCTTACAATAGCAAGACCAACACCAAAACTAATACCGCCGCCTTCTACTTTTAAAAGATCTTCATTTGATAACTTCATATACTCCTTCCTAAACTAAAAAATCAATTATTTTAGTTATTACTTTTTCTTCATTACTATAAAACGTAAACTCCACTACTTCATTTTCTTCTAACACTTTATTAGGTCTAATACTAATTTCCTGATAAGGTATATCACTTACAAATATTTCTCCAAAACTCAGTACTTTATAAGTATACTTATTTCCATCAATATATAAATAATCTGCATTACTCACATAATCTGTTTTCTCAAGAGGCACAGTCAAAACAATACTCCTCTCTTTATAAACCCCGCTTATTTTATAAGTATCATGCACCTTAAATTTCAAACTAAGCACAAATACAATAATAAGAAATAACAAAACAAACAAAACTACAATCATCTTCTTACATCTAATATTAAGTAAATCCATATAACTAAAATTCATCAAAGTTAATCACCTCTTTAAATTCTTTTTTTAAATTTTTATGACTTACATAAATTATAGTTTTATCTTTAAAATATTTCTTCATAGCCCTTATAATACTCACTTCAGTATCATAATCAACTTCGCTTAAAGCTTCATCTAAAATAAGTATTTTAAAATCTAACATCAATGATCTTGCTAAAATAATTCTTTGCTTCTCTCCCCCAGAAAAATTATTTGAATCAGTTTCAATAAACGTTTCATATCTCATAACTTTATTTTTAAGTATTTCATCAACTTTACAAACACTACATATTTCACTAAGTTTATTAATATTACACGTTTCAAAAACTTCAATATTTTCTCTTATAGTACCACTAAACAAATATTCTTTTTGCGAAACATACACTATATTATTTCTAACAGTCTTCACAGTAATATCTTTTAAATTAATACCACCAACAGTTATATTCCCATTGTAACTCTCTTCTTCTTTAAGTAAAAGCTTACATAAAGTACTTTTACCACATCCACTCTTACCTAAAAAAAGAACATGTTTCTTATGTTTAATCTTAATACTTATATCATCAATTATTAAAGCAAGTCCATTATAACTAAAAGAAACATTTTCAAATTCTAAATCAAAATTATCTAAACAATCATACTTCCCTACTTCTTCTTTTTCGATATTCATAAATTCAATTAATTTAAATATATTATTTTTAGCATAATAAATTTTAGGCACATTATCTATAAGTTTAGTAATCGGATTTAAAAAGAAATTCATAAGCGTTGTAAAAACAATTAAATCAGTTATTTCTAAGCCATCGTCAATTATAAGTGAAAATCCTACAGTATATATAGTATACACACAAAACGTAGTTAAACTATATTTTAAATTTTCATAAACTGAGCTAATACTCTCAATCCTATAACTTGTAAAAATATACTTAGAAAGCACTCTTTCCAGTCTAATTAAAAACTTATTAGTTTTATCATACCTTTTAATCGAACTAAGCGAAGTTATATCTTCAATTATTTTAGAATTAAAATTAGTTTCATCTTCTTTACTTTCAAAAACCAAACGTTCAATCAAATTTTTATACAAGATACCTACTATAAAATATAATAATATAAAAATAGTTAACACAAAAAATAAAGTAGAACTAATATTGTAAAGTATTAAAACTGCAACTAGCATAAGTAAAAAATCAAGGCAAAAAGTTATTAAAACCTCAGTAAACAAAGACCTTATTATATTAAGATCATTTATTCTAGTAACTATTTCACCTAAAGTTTTCGTTTTAATAATTTTTGAAGGAAGATTAAAAATATGAAGTAAAAAATCTCTATAAAGATAAACACTCAAATTTTTATTAAGTTCAAGTTCAAATTTATTTTTACTATACCTAATTAAAGACTTAAACAAAGTTATAACAAAAAATATATAAACAGCATATTTAAATAACTCAATATCTTTATCTAAACTTTCAACACCTATTTTAAAATAATAACTACTTAGTATTAACAAAAATGTATATACAGCACTAACAACAATTATTTTTAATAATAAATTTTTCTCTTTATTTATAATACTCAGTACAATACTTTTAAGTTTATTATCTTTTTTCATAAATACTAACTCACTTCTTGGAAATACTTCAAGTACATTACCAGTAAATATTTCTTTAAATTCAGTTTTCTTAAGAACTCTTCTGCCATAAGCCGGATCCATAATACTTACAACATTACCAATATTATAAAGAGTAACAAAATGAAGTCTATTATTAACTAAAGTTTGGCAAATCATCGGGTAAATTCTTTCTTTATCAAGTAAATCCTCATACTCAAGTTTATAACCAGCAGTATCAAACCCTACTTCTCTTGCAACCTTTAACAAATTATAAGCAGTAGTCCCATTAATATTGGTAAGCGCTTTTAATTTAATAGTTTCTAAATGAACATTGCCACCATAAAATCTAATAATAGATAAAAGTGCTGCAGGCCCACAGTCTTTAAAACTTGTTTGTCTAACTACATAGATTTTTCTCTTCAAAATTTCCTCCCTTCACTTTATACTTTAGCAAAAACTTTACTTTTTCCTTTTTTTTATGCAAATTTTTACAAATCTGCATAAAAAATATATCAAATGAGTAAAATTAACTAGATACGGAGGAAAAAATGATTAACAAACAAAACTTATGGTTCGCCACACTATTTTCACTAATTTTAGTACTTGGGATTTATTATGTAACAATAGCAGACAGCACACTACTAACAGAAACCATCCAAAATGAAGACTCACCTGTTATAGAGTTTACGGAAACCGACTCACTAATGGCACTTAGAATAGCAATAGATGAAGAAACATTTAGTGCTATCGAAGAATATGAAAACATTTTACTTGATAGCGCAGCAACCATCGAAGAAAAAAATGATGCTTATGAAAACATAGAGGCACTAAAAACAAAACTTAGTAAAAGCGAAGAAATAGAAAACAAAATAAAAACAGAGTTTAAACTAGACTCAGTAATAGAAATAAAAAATGATCAAATAAATATAACTATTGCTGGAAATAGTCATGATTCTCTTTTAGCAAACAATATAATAAGAACAGTCCAGTCCATGTTTGAAAACCAAATGTATATTACAGTTAAGTTTGAAGGATAAATGAGCCCTCACACCTTTATAAACCTATCATACACTACTTATGAAAAGGTAAAAGGATGTGAAAAAATGAATAAAAGTATACTTACAATTAGAGAAAAAGAAGTATTTGACTTACTTATACAAAACAAAAGCACAAAAGATATAGCAGAAGATTTAAATATAAGTGAAAAAACTGTTAGAAATCATGTATCAAATACTATGCAAAAACTAGAAGTTAAAGGAAGAGCTCAAGCAATTGTAGAACTCCTAAAACTTGGTGAATTAAAATTATAAAGCCCTAGTGGCTTTTTTGTATATTTTAATAACTTTTAAATATAATTAATTAGGTGATTAATCATGCTTAAAAATAACGCAATAAAAAGAATAATAGTAACAACTCTTGCAGTATTTGTATTAATGATTATATATTTATTTCCAGTAAAAGATAATTCATCAGTTGAAAACGACATAACATATGTAGATGTAATAACTATGCCAATATATCTTTTAGACGATAATAATTATGTAGCAAGAACTAATATGCTAAAAAAAAGTGAAATTTTAGAAGAAAACATAAAATATATAATAAGTACACTAACTGAAAATTCAAAAGAAGCAAGCATACTTCCAACAAACTTTAAACCACTTATACCAGAAAATACAGAAATATTAGATTTTTCTATTGAAGATAAACTTTTAAAAATAAATTTTTCAAAAGAAATATTAAACATAGAAATGGCTTATGAAGAAAAAATGCTTGAAGCAATAATATTTTCATTATGCGAACTCGAAGAAATAAGTGAGCTAATTATTTTTGTTGAAGGAGAAAAACTCACAAAATATATTCATAGCGATAAAATGCTACCAATAACACTCTCAAAAGATTTTGGAATCAACAAAGTATATGACATAACTTCAGTAAAAACAATTTCTAAAACAATAAACTACTACATATCAGAGGCTAATAATATTACTTACTATGTACCTATCACAAAATATTCAAATGAATCACTAGAAAAACTAGAAGTCATAATAAAAAACTTAAAAACTTCTCCAATCAATCAAACAAACTTAATAAGCTATCTAAAAGTATCTGCTACACTTGATGATTATGAAGTACTTGAAGAAAGTATATTACTAAGTTTTGACAATAATTTAATCGCAGACTTATCAAGTAAAAACATCATCGAAGAAGTAAAATATTCCATTTTTTTATCACTTAGAGACACTTATGACATAAAATCAGTAGTTTTTAACATACCAAATGAAAAAAAACTCGATGTAATACTTGATTAATTCTTAAAAAAGGTGTATAATTATATCTAGTTGACCTGTTCCCGTAGCTCAGCTGGATAGAGCATACGCCTTCTAAGCGTAGGGTCAAAGGTTCGAATCCTTTCGGGAACGCCATTAAAAAATTAGCTAGCAATCGCTAGTTTTTTTATTTCTCACATTACTATCATAAAACCAACACATTTAAAGTGTATATTATTTATAGGGGGAAAAAATATTTAAACTCTCTTCTATCAAAGACATCACATTAGTGGTGTTTTTTTGTTGCAATAAAAAAGATTAATTTAATAATCTTAAATAACTGTCATACTGATTAGCATAAAGTGCCATAACATCATCACTAACTGGAAGTCCTAAAACAAGAATGTCTTCTAATCTATATTTCTTAATTAATTTTCTAAACATCTCATTATTATCTAAATCATACCATTCCATCTGTTTAATTATATTAGTACACCCATGTTCAAGCATAAAATTATAAAATGGATAAGTTCCAGAACATAAAGATTTCTCATAATCATTTAAAAGAAAAAATACTTTACCCATTTCGAAAAACTTAAACAAAGTACTATTATTATAACTAACAATTTTAGACACTTGATCATTAGCAAAAAACTCAGCATCTCTTTCAATAGGTCTGCAATAATAACCACTAACCTGTTTGGTTTTCATTGAATTAGCAAGAAACACATTAACAGACTCTTCAGTAATACCCATCTTCATTAAATTATTTTTAGGATTAACATAAGTACCACTAAAAAAGTTAAAATACTTTGTATATTCATTTAAATTACCAGAAAAAATATCTTTAAACTGCAAAGCATGCCTAAGTTCATGAAAAAGTGTTTTAAGTACACGGCAATTAACATATTCAGTAAATGAAACATTATCTAAAAAAGAACAATCAAAATAATCTTGCTTAGATTGATTAATAATACACTCAATAAAAATATCTATATTTTTATCTATACAATCATATCTACCATTAATATTACTACCATGTAAAAATCTTATTATTGAAACATTTTCTTTAATATCAAAATACTTAGAAAATATCTCTCCAGCTTTATATAATGCTCTTTCATCAAATAAAGAGTCACTTTTATTATATTCATCTAATAATCTACAAAATTCTTCATGCATAATATACACCTCTTAAGTAAAACCTATATTACCACACCACTATATTTTATACAAGAAAAAAGAGCAATTAAGCTCTACTAATATATACAAAAATTAATTTTTTCTAGTTAAACTATAACCCTCCAAATTTTCATAATAAGTGGCATTGAAATCAATAACAGTACCATTTTCAGCAGTTAAAGTAGCTGCTATAGCATTTGCCTCTTCATAAGTTCCTTCAACTATAACAAAGGGTATATCAATAAATTTAATATCACTATCTTTAGTCCAAACAGAATTAGAATTAGCATATACATAGCTATGAAAATTTGAAAAAAAATCAGCAAACTCAAAATTCTCATCATCATAAGCAATTATAGCATTCCCCTCACTTAGCAAAACATAATAACTACTCAAATCCTCATTATTTTCGTCTGATGAACACCCAGTAAATAAAAGCGTAGATGCCAAAGATAAAGCAGCCATGTTCTTTTTAAATTCTTCTTTTAAAATCATAATTATCCTCCTATTACCAAAATTATATATCAAATACAAATTATATGCAACGTATTTATAACAAAAAAAAGAGCAATTAAGCTCTTCCAGAATAACTACCATCTTTAGTAGATACTATTATTACTTCGCCTTCATTAATAAAAAGTGGAACTTTAACAGTATATCCAGTTTCTATTTTAGCATCTTTAGTAACATTACCTGATGCAGTATTACCTTTTACTGCCGGTTCTGCTTCAATAACTTTGTATTCAACTTTTTCTGGTAAATTAACACCAATAATTTCAGATTCATAATACTCGATACCAATATCCATACCTTCTTTAATATAAGGTATTTTATCTTTTAAAATACTTTTATCAATTTCAGTTTGATCATAAGTTTCATTATTCATAAAAACTAAGTTATCTCCTGATTCATATAAGTATTGAGCAGATATTTTATCAATATGTGCTTTAGTAACTTTAATATTCGTATTAAATGTTTCTTCAATTGTTGATCCAGTTCTAAGATTTCTAAGTTTAATTCTAACAAATGCTGGACCTTTACCAGGTTTAACATGTTGAAATTCTTGAATTAAATATAAGTTATTATCTATAATAACAGTCATACCATTTTTTATATCATTGATATTTATATTCATAATAAATTAACTCCCGTCTTATTTTTTTTCTTTTGCTACTACTGACTTGCGACATTTAGGGCAATATTTTTTCTTTTCTAAACGCTCAGGCGTATTTCTTTTATTTTTACTTGTTGGTCTAAGTTCATTACTACACTCAGTACATCTAACTGTAACCACACTACGATTATCGTTTTTTGCCATAATATTTCTTGCCTCCTTTAAATCTATATCATTATATCAAACTTTTAAGGAATTTCAAAGAGAAAATTACTAATTTTTTGACTTAGATACCTAGTTATCGGATAAACATACTCTTCATCACCTTCTAAATAAGCAATATGAGGGGCAATTATCGCAATACTATACCTTGGATTATCAAAAGGAGCATACCCTACAAAAGAAGAAGAAATCGTATTTATATCAATAACTTTATCACCATCAATATCCAAAAATGACTCACTTGTACCAGTCTTTCCAGCCGGATTATAATTTAAATTTATATACGTTCTACCAGTTCCCAAACTCATTACAGCGCTAAGACCTTCTTTAATTTTAGAAAAATCACTTTCATCTACATTAACAGTATTAAGTACTTCATTAGTTTTATCAAAAAATAATTCTTCACCAGACACAACTTTATCTAAAACGCTAAGTTCTAGTCTATTCCCACTACCAGCAAATGTATTTATATACTGCATAAGTTGCAAGATTGTATAAGTATCATACTGACCAATAGATAAATTAAGAAGTAAATCAGCAGCTATAGTAGTCCCTTTATTACCACTTCCCTCACCTGGTAAATCAATACCCGTTAAAGATCCAAGACCAAACTCTTCTAAAGTATTTCTATAAATATCAAACTCTTTTTCAGTAACAACTAAAGGCATATTATATTTATAAGTATTCCCAGTAAGTTTAACCGCAAGTAAATACTGATAATAATTTGATGACTTAGCAAGCGCCATTGTTTCATCTAAATACCCAAGTGGTTTCCAAGAACATTTTTCTGGAACAAACTCAAGTTTAACACAAGAATCATAAATTTTTTCACCCTCATTTATCAAGCCATTATTATAACCAACAGCTATAGTAGCACCTTTAACAACAGATCCAACAGTAAATGACGAAGATATTGCATCACTAGTTATATCATTTATACTTCCAAGTTCATTATCAATTAATCTTTTACCACTAATAGCAATTATCTCACCAGTTAAAGGATTACTTATACCAACAAAAGTATCAGTAAAATACTCAGTATTATCATGCTCTCTCGCGTTTATTATTTCTTCTTTAATAATTTCATCAAGCTTAAGCTGAATATCAATATCAATAGATAAATAAATATCTTTACCAGGAACTTCTTCTTTAATTAAATTAAGCGTATTATTTGAGTTAACTTTATAAATAGATTTCTCACCTTTTAAATATTCTTCATACTGCTTTTCTAAATAACTAACACCAACAGTATCAGATAAAAAATAACCATTATCTAAATACTCATTTTTTTCTTCAAAAGGAATAAACCCAACACTTCCTAAAA
>CAYJKL010000017.1:13617-25504 GCA_964370755.1 uncultured Muribaculaceae bacterium | reverse complement strand
ACACTGAAATAAGAAGTGTTTGGAATAAGGAAGAAGAAAAATACTATATAAGCATTGTAGATGTTGTAGGAGTGTTATCAGAAAGTGATAACCCAAGAAACTACTGGAAAGTTTTAAAAAACAGATTAAAAAGCGAAGGAAATCAAACGGTTACAAATTGTAACCAGTTGAAATTAAAATCCAAAGATGGAAAATATCGTTCAACTGATGTATGTGATATAGAAGGAATGTTTAGAATAATTCAATCAGTTCCAAGTAAAAATGCTGAACCTATAAAACAATGGTTAGCTAAATTAGGAAGTGAAAGAATAGATGAAACATTCGACCCTTCCCTAGCCTTAGCGCGAGCAATAGATACTTATAGAGTTAAAGGTTATGATGAAAATTGGATAGCAAAAAGAATTAAATCTTTACAAGACAGAAAAGAGTTAACTGATGTTTGGAAAGACGGTGGAATTAAAGAAGGTATTGAATTTGCAATTCTCACAAATGAAATATATAAAGAATGGTCTGGAATGATAGCAAGTGAATATAAAGAGTTTAAAGGTCTAAAAAAAGAATCACTGAGAGATAATATGACTGATATAGAAGTTGCTTTAACAGACTTAGGCGAAATAGCAACAAGAGAACTTGCCAAAAAACATAATCCGCAAGGACTTGAGCAAAATAAAAAAATTGCTAAAATGGGTGGTAATACTGCTAAGGTAGCACGCGCTGATTTAGAGAAAAAATTAGAAACCTCTGTAATTAGTAAAAGCAATGCTTTAAGTTATCAATATACAGATGATAAAGTAACAATAGAAAATAATAAATAATAAGTTTTATAAATTATCAACATCTATATTTATACCACTTTCACAGTGTTTAAAAAAATCATAATCAGAAATACCGTACTTAGGTTTTTTATATTCATAAATGCATAAATCATTATTAATATTTTTAATATCGTAAAAAGAAATAAATTTATTTCTTACATCAACTAACAATTCTTTTAAATTACGATACTCATTAATACCTCTAAACTTTTCCCAAGAATTTTCAAACCAGTATAGTTTACTATTATCTTCATAAACCAAAAAAGTGTGCGAAAAACAATTACCTTTTTTATAATATACAATGAAATATGTTTTGAAATAATAATTTTTAAAATAATATCTTTCAAGTTCTACCATATCAAAACAAATACCATAATTGGTTCTAAGTAAATCTTTAGGACTTTTTAATTTATAATTTCTATAATCAGTAGTAATACTTCCCTTCTCATCTAAAAATCCGTACTTGATATTTTTCATCAAATCTAAAATTTCAACTGGTTTATAATAATTCCATATACCTAATTCTCCTTTAGATTTAATTGGTTTAATTATTTCAACATTATCAATTACCCAACCATATCTACCTTCTTTAAAATCCCCACATAAATACTCAGTATAATTATTTTTTTTCATATCTTCAATATACTCTTTTGTCATGTAAACACAATCTACAAGATTAGCTTTAAATAAAATATATCCTGGCATAAACGTCAAATTTTCTATTATTTTATTAAATTCAACATTATTATATTTTTCTTGCTTTAAACTTGCATGAATATAAATTTCTCCCCTATACTTTGTCGCCCAAGACCTAGTTTCTATTTTTTTAATACCACTTTTAAGAAGTGACGCAAGAGGTTCTTTTATTGATAATACTTTCATAGTTATAACTCCTATATAAAGTATAACAAAAAAAACTATTACTTCCTAGTTAAATATTTTATTGCTCACTAAAAATAGACAAATACAATATTATGTGGTATAATTAACAAGTCAAAAAACTTTATATTTAGAAAGAAGGAATAAAAATGAAAAATAATAGTGCTACAACTATTGTAGCTTTAGGAGGCCTTGGAGAGGTCGGAAAAAACATGTATGTTTTGACACATGAAGAAGAAATAATGATTATAGATGCTGGAGTAATGTTTCCAGAAGATGAACTTTTAGGAGTAGATTATGTAATTCAAGATATTACATATTTAAAGAAAAATGCTAATAAAATAAAAGGATTAGTAATTACTCATGGACATGAAGATCACATTGGGGGAATATCATTCTTACTAGCATCAATTGATGTACCAAAAATTTGGGCACCAAGAATAGCAATAGATTTAATGAGAAAAAAAATAGATGAAAAAGGAATTTTTTATGACAATTTTGAGCAAATTAATGAACACTCAAATATTAAAACTAAACATTTTGATATTAACTTCATTAATACTACTCACTCAATACCTGATTCATTTGCATTAGTTATTAAAACACCAAATGGAACAATTTTTGAAACAGGCGACTTTAAATTTGACTTAACACCTATTGGCCCACTAGCAGATATTCACAAAATGACTGAAGCTGGATCAAAAGGAATAGATTTACTACTTAGTGATTCTACAAATGCCCTATCTCCTGGATTTTCAAAAAGTGAATCTACAGTAGATGGAACATTAAATGATATAATTGGTAAACATATGGGACGTGTTATAATTGCAACATTTGCATCAAACATATTCCGTTTAAAACACATAGTAGAAACTTGTAAAAAACACAATCGTAAAATTATAGTTTTCGGAAGAAGTATGGAAAATAATATTGAGTTGTCTCTTCAAAATGGACTTTTAGATGATAAATCAATGTTTATATCAGTAAATGAATCTAAAAATTTAAAACAAGAAGAAATATGTATCCTATGTACAGGATCTCAAGGAGAACCTCTTGCAGCTTTATCAAGAATAGCAAATGGTGTACATAAACATATATCATTACTTCCAAATGATTTAGTAGTATTCTCATCTTCACCTATTCCAGGTAACTCAGATAGTATAAACAAAATAATAAATAAATTATATTTAAGAGGAGTTAGAGTTTATACAAATTCAGAGTTCTCAGATATTCATACATCAGGACACGCTAAGGAAGAAGAACTTAAATGGATGTTTAGGTTTATTAAACCAAAATATTTTATGCCAATGCATGGGGAATACAGAATGCTTAAAGCACACTGTAAAATAGCTATGGAATGTGGTGTTCCAGAAGAAAATACATTTATTTGTAAAAATGGTGATGTAATAGAACTTTTAAATGGTAAAGTATCAAGAAGCGGTAGAGTTCAAGCTGGAGACGTATATGTTGATGGTTCAAGAATCGGTGCTGTAGGTTCAGTAGTAATTAAAGACAGAAAATTAATGAGTGCTGATGGTATACTTATATCTATATTAAATATCAATATAAACACAAAAAAATTACTATTAAAACCAAATGTAACAGCAAGAGGTTTTGTACTAGTAAATGAAAACTTAAATTTAATGAAAAAAATAGAAGAAAAAATTTCAGAAATTGTAAATGAATACTTATCTAAAAATAATTATTCTTACTTAGATTTAAAAAATCAAATAATATTAGAACTACTTCCTTTTATCAATAAATTAACAGGAAGACATCCAATAATCTTACCAGTAATAATGGAAGTTAAATAACAAAAAAAGTTAATGTTTAAACGCATTAACTTTTTTTGTCGTATCCACCAAATCTTCTTTTTCTTTTATTAAATTCTATGATAGCCTTATCATATTCTTTTTCATTAAAATCCGGAAATAATGTTTCTGGAAAATAAAATTCTGCATAAGATGCTTGATATAACATAAAATTACTCACTCTAAGTTCACCACTTGTTCTGATTACAAAATCTATTGGTGGTAAATCATTATATAAATATTTACTAAAAATTTTCTCATTTATATCATTACTATTAATTTTACCATTTTTAATATCTTCACTTATTTTAAGTGCTGCATCAACTATTTCAGCTTGTCCTCCATAATTAAGACAAATATTAAATATTCCTTTAGTATTATTCTTAGTAAGCTCAGTTATTTCTTCCATTGCTTTATAAACATCATTTCTAAGAGGCTCTCTCCTACCAGAGAAAACTACTTTGATATTTCTTTTATTAAAGTAGTTTTTATCATGTTTAAACTTTTTAATAAACAAATCCATTAAAAAGTTAACTTCTTCATCGCTTCTTTTAAAGTTTTCAGTTGAAAAAGCAAATACACTAAGCACTTCAGTATCAGTACTAAGCACATATTCAGCAAGTTTATTAAGAGTATCAGATCCAGCTGCATGCCCTTTACTTCTAGGTAAATTACGGTTAGTTGCCCATCTACCATTTCCATCCATAATTATTGCCACATGTTTTGGTATAACTAAATCATTATTCATTATAAACTCCTTATTTAACAACAATATTCACAATTTTACCAGGAACTACTATTTCTTTAACAATATTCATATTATCAGTGTATTTTTTTACATTTTCATTTTCATATGCTATTTTTAAAATATCTTCTTTGCTAGCATCTTTACTAATTGTTATAGTACCTCTAAGTTTACCATTAATTTGAACACCTATCTCAAGATTATCATCAACAGTTTTATTTTCATCATAAGTTGGCCAAGATAGTTCTGCTATAATTTTATTGTTTCCTAAACTTTCAAATAATTCTTCAGTAACATGAGGCGCAATAGGATTTAATAAAATAAGTAATATTTCATAATCTTTCTTAGAAATATTTTCACACTTATCAAACTCATTACTAAGTATCATTAAACTAGATACTGCAGTATTATAATTCATTGTAGATAAATCATTGGTAACTTTTTTAATAGTTTTATGAATAATATTTTCCAGTGAAGAACTATACTCATCACCTTCAGTTACTTTGTCTTTTATTCTAATTACTTTATCTAAAAATCTTTTACATCCCTTAAGTCCATTATCACTCCAAGCAGCATCTTTTGTATAATCTCCTATAAAAAGTTCATAAGTTCTAAGTGCATCAGCACCATATAAATTAACCATATCATCAGGATTTATAACATTACCCTTACTTTTACTCATCTTCTCATTATTAGAGCCAAGTATCATACCATGCGCAACTCTCTTTTTAAAAGGTTCTGCAAAAGGAATTATCCCAATGTTATAAAAGAATCTATGCCAAAATCTTGCGTATAGTAAATGTCTAGTAGCATGTTCCATACCACCATTATAATAATCTACCATTCCCCAGTATTTAAGAGCATCTTTAGATACAAACTCATTATCATTTTTAGAGTCCATATATCTTAAATAATACCAACTAGATCCAGCCCAGTTAGGCATAGTATCCGTTTCTCTTTTAGCAGGTATTCCACATTTAGGACAAGTAGTATTAACCCACTCATCAATATTAGCAAGAGGACTCTCACCATTTTCAGTAGGTTCATAACTAGCAACATTAGGTAGTACCACTGGTAAATCCTTTTCTGGAACTGGAACCCAACCACAACAATCACAATAAATCATAGGAATTGGTTCTCCCCAAAATCTTTGTCTAGAGAATATCCAATCTTGAAGCTTATAATTTGTTTGAGCTTTTCCAATTTTCTTTTCTTCTAAATAATCTATTACTTTAGAAATTGCGTCTTCTTTATTAAGACCATTTAAAAAATCAGAATTAATATGTACTCCATCTCCAACCATAGCAGTATCATTTAATGAATAATCAAATGTTTTCTTATGAAGTTCATCTTTAATTTCTTTTTCAATTACTTCTTTAGTAACCCACTCAACACTAAATTTTTCATCTTCATCTAAATTTTGATCATTTTGTTTCTCGCTACTAAGTTCAAAAAATAAACCAGTAGATTCAATGCCAAAATATTTATCTTTATTATGAGCGTAATAGTGATGCTTTATTTTAAAAGTTTCTCTAATTAATTTAAAATCACAATACCCAGTTTCTTCCTCGATTTCTCTTATAGCACAGTTAAGCGCAGTTTCGTTATCTTTTCTAGAACCACCAATAAATAATCTTCCACCAAGTTCATTCCAATTAATAGTTAAATATTTATCAGTTTTAGGATTATATACAACTGCAACTATACTTTCTTTAAAAGACTCATTTTCATTTGGAGTTCCAGTTTCTTCTTCAAGAACTTGCACTACTGGAACATTATATTTTTTAGCAAATTCATAATCACGTTCATCATGAGCAGGAACAGCCATTATAGCACCAGTACCATAGTTTGCAAGTACATAATCAGAGATGAAAACAGGAATACTTTCATTATTTAATGGATTAATAGCTTTAATACCATCAAGCTTAACACCTGTTTTCTCTTTAGTATTATCAGTTCTCTCAATTTCAGTTTTTGCCTTTGCTTCATTTTGATATTTAACCACTTCATCAAAATTATTTATTTTATCTTTGTATTTTTTAAGTAATTTATGCTCAGGTGATATAACCATAAATGTTGCGCCAAAAAGCGTATCAGGTCTAGTAGTAAATACTTCAAGTAAATCACTTTCACCTTCTATTTTAAAATTAACAAGTGCACCGACACTTTTACCTATCCAATTTTTTTGCGCTATTTTAATTCTATCAATAAACTCAGTATCATCAAGACCATTTAATAGTTCTTCTGAATAATCACTCATTCTTAAAATCCATTGCTCTTTTTCTTTTTTAACAACAGTACTACCACATCTTTCACAAACATTCCCTTCAGAATCTTCATTAGAAAGACCAACTTTACAAGTAGGACACCAATTAATTTCTTTTTTATCTTTATAAGCCATATTATGCTCATAAAATTTTAAAAATTGCCACTGAGTCCATTTATAATAATCTACATCAGTAGTAGAAAACTCTCTTGACCAATCGAAAGATAATCCAAGTTTTTCAAGTTGAGCCTTAAATACTTCAACATTTTCTTTAACAGCTACACTAGGATGTATTTTATTTTTAATTGCATACTGCTCAGCCGGAAGTCCAAATGCATCCCACCCCATTGGAAAAAGAACATTGTATCCTTGCATTCTTTTAATTCTAGACATTGCATCAAGTGCTCCGTAACTTCTAACGTGCCCAACATGAAGACCAGCCCCACTAGGATAAGGAAATTCTGCTAATATATAATATTTCTCTTTATCAGAAACATTACTTGCTTCAAAACACTTTTTATCTCTCCATATATTTTGCCATTTTTTTTCATAATTTTTAAAATCCATAATCATTTAATTCCTTTCTTAACTAAGTATCTTCCAAAAATTTCATACACTGAATATATAAATCCAAAGAGGAGAACAAACCCAATCATTAATTTAATTCCAATTTCTAAATTTTCACTAAAACCAAATATTTTATCAACTGGTATAAAACTTATAACAGATGAAACAATACTAATAATAAGTGAATTTAAAAAAGCTATCCAAAGAAAAATCCATTTTTTCTTTAATGATTCTTTCTTAATCTTAAATTTACCAGATAAATAATCAACTTCCATTACTTCAGTATTCTTAACTTTTTTCTTCTTACTACTTCTTTTAATAAGATTCTCAGGTAATTTTTGTTTCAAAAGTAAATTGTAATCAAGTAAAAATATTACCAAAAAGCTTATTAAAAAAAATAAAATATAAATTTCTGTTCCCATTATTTCCTCCAAAAAAAAGGTAGTACTAAAGGGCGAGAAATATCCCGCGGTACCACCTTACTTGTTTCTTTAAATCTATAAGGAAATTACCCCATCACATCCAAAAGCAAGTTCAAAACATTATTTTGTTAATTTCCATCAACCATTAACTTTCTATAAAAACAAATATTTCTACTACTCTTTCTTCAACTGCTTATTACTATTATATTAAATTTCTGCAACATATTCAAGTAATTTTAAAAACATACTAGTAAATTTAGGGGTTAAACCTTGTTTTTTTAGTTTATTTACCAAAATTCTTTTACGTTTTATATCTTTATTACTAAATATTATCGCTCCAATTTGTTCTTTTAAATGCGTCGGAATACTTAAATCGCTTATGATTAAGTTAATATCTTCATTAATAATCCTAACCGCATCAATCTCAATATTATTTCCCTTACAATTTATTGTTAACTGTTTAGTAACATCAACATCATATATTTTTATATAAAAATCAACTTCATCCGCATATTTTTCAATTATATTATTTGCATGATCTCCATTTAAATAAATACTTACATCAGATGCTTCCTTAGTATTTCTAAATTTAATAAAATAATTTCTTTTTTCAGGAACTAACGATGAATCACCTTCAAAAGGATAAATAATAAGCGTATAATTATTTGACATATAATTATAGTCAATCGTAGTTACATTAAAAGCACCATTTTCATAAGAATTAGTAATTCCATCATCTTCGTATAATTTATATGTATTACTTTTCCCAGGAAAAACATTTATCTCAAGCGATTTTGGATTACTAATATCATTTTTATTTTTATCAAAAACTGCCATCGGTATTATAGCACCTTCTCTTACAAATATCGGATAAGTTTCGTCTTTATAAAAAGTAACATATCTCTTATCTCCCAAAAACTTTTTACCTGTAAAAAAGTCATACCAAGTACCACTAGGTAAAAATATACGTTCTACAGATCTATTCATGACAATATCTTTAGTTTTAGTAATCGGAGCTATTAAAAACTCTTTGCCAAAATAATATTCATTCTTATATTCAGGTTCATCAAAAAGTTCAGGATTATTATAATAAAGTGGCTGCACAATCGGTAGACCAGTTTTATGATAATTGTAACTTTCTGAGTATATATAAGGAATAAGTTTATATCGAAGTTGACAAAAATTTTTAACAATAGTAAATGTCTTCATATCCCAAAGCCAAGGTTCTCTTTTATAATAAGGTCCCCTTTTAGCGCTAAATCTAAATATTGGGCTAAAGCAAGAAAATTGAACATATCTTAAATAAAGTTCACTGTCTTCTACACCATCTTTAAATCCACCAACATCATGACTCCAGTGAGTAACACCTATATTACTAGAATTAGAATTATAAAATGGTAAATATTTAAGGGTATCCCAAGATACAACAGTCTCTCCAGAATATAAAACAGGATATCTATGAGATGCAACAAGTGAGTTACGAGTTAAAAGAAGAGGCCTTTTATCTGATATATTTTTATAATTATTATAAACATAATAATTTAGTGCCTCAAGACCTTGTAAACTAATTACATAATCAAGCCAAAAAAACGCAATCCCTTCTCTTAAGAGTGGATTTAAAAGTTCATCTAAAAATTTTGAAACAAAAGTCTTATCAAATATATTAAACGGCACATTTTTTCCATCCGTTACATTAAAACTAGCAGCAAAACTATTATAACTAGGTTCTTCTTTTCTAATCCCCTCAGACGGATCTATATTAATACCAAGTTTTATATTCTTAGTACCCAAATAATCTGTTAATTGTTTAGGATCCGGAAAAAGTTTATTATTAAAAGTATAACCAGTTTTATATAGATTTGGATTTCTATCATCTTTTATATGCCAAAACTCACTTAAAAGCATAACAGAAAGAGGAATATCGTGTTTATTAAATAAATTAATCATTGTAACAATATCGTTATCACTATAAATTCTATCCCTATTCCACCAAATACCCAAAGCATATTTTGGAAGCATAGCTGGAAATCCAGTTAATGTAAAGTAATCATATAAACAAAGTCCAAAATCTCTCTTATACATAAAAAGGTAAAAATCAAGATTCTTATCCTCTCTTTTAATTAAACTTCCATCACTATTTATAATTAAACCTTTTGAATCATCAACAGTAACAAATCCATCAGTAGAATATAACCCTTTCTCTAGTTTAATATTAGCAAAATCATCTAAACTAATCGCAGTACTTTTATAATTTCTAGCTTCTGGATGACTCATATACCATAACTTATCTGTATTATTAAGTTTAACTCTAAGGTTAGAATCAGGAGCAAATGATGGACCTTTAAAAGGTTTATCTTTTGCATATTGAAGAGAAAAATACTTAGTAGAAATAACTAAATATTTATTATCTTCTTCTTTTTTATATTCAAATTTAGGAAAATTCTTATTGATAGCAAAATGAGTAGTACCATCAAAAAACTTGCCCTCAGCATTATACTCAAAGCGTAGTAGCCTCTCACTAAGTACAGTAATACGGTAAGTTTTACCTGTAAAAACATTTTCGTTATTTAAAGCATTACCTGCTGTATCCATCACTGTCCACCTTCTTTATCATATTAATATTACCATACTTTGAAAAAAATTTCCATTATAATTTGGTTTTTTTTAACTTTTGTAATATAATTATTACAAGGAAGTGAATTTATGATAAAATACGAAACAGATTCAAGATTAATAGAAAAAGGACAAACCTTTGTAGCAATCAAAGGTAAAACCGTAGATGGACACGATTATATAAAAAATGCAATTGAAAAAGGAGCTACAAGTATTGTAGTGTCAAAAAATGTAAACTTTGACATAGAAACTATCAAAGTGGAAAATACTGAAGAATACCTACAAGAAAAATTAGTAAGTGAATATAGCAAAAATTTTAAAAATTTAACACTAATAGGAGTAACTGGTACAAATGGAAAAACTACTACATGTTATTTAACATACCAACTACTTCAAAAGTTAAATGTAAATGTGGCTTATATTGGAACAATTGGATTTTACCACAAAGAACTATTCATAGAACTAGAAAACACAACGCCAGACATTTTAAGTTTATATAAACTTTTAGAAAAAGCTAAGGAATTAAATGTAACACATGTTGTAATGGAAATTAGTTCTCATGCCCTTGCATTTAAAAGAATTGCTGGCTTAGAATTTACTATAGGAGCATACACTAATTTAACACAAGATCATTTAGATTATCACGAAACAATGGAAAATTATTTAAATGAAAAACTAAAGTTAACTAAATATATTAAAGAAACTGGATATATGATAATTAATAGTGATGATAACTACGCTAACAAATTCATAGAAAGTTCTAAAAACTATGAAACTATTGGTGAAAATGGAACATATAAAATAAAAAGTTACAAAATAACAGCAGGAAGCATAGATATAAATTTTACATATAATAATGAAACTTATAATACTCATATAAATTTAACTAGTAAATTTAATGTGTATAACTATATGACATCTTTAGCAATATTAAATAAATTAAATTATGATATATCAGAAATCATAACTAAAGCAGAAGAAATCAAGCCACCTAAAGGAAGATGCGAAACTATACATATAAATAATGCATATGCAGTAATCGATTATGCCCACACTCCTGACGCAGTTGAAAAAGTAATAACCGCATACAACGAACTTAAAACTAATAAAGTAATAACAATAATAGGTTGCGGTGGAGATAGAGATCCTAAAAAAAGACCTATCATGGGAAAAATTGCATCAGACTTAAGTGACTTTGTAATATTTACAAATGACAATCCAAGAACTGAAGATGAGAAAAATATAATGAAAGACATAATAGCAGGAGTTGTAAAAGACAATTATAAAATTGTTCATGACCGTAAAATAGCAATAAAAGAAGGAATTGATCTTTTAGAAAAAGATGATATTCTTCTAATTTTAGGTAAAGGGCATGAAGATTATCAAATAATTGGTCACACAAAACATCATTTAGATGATGCTGAGGAAGTAAAAAAACATATAATAACTACTTAAAATGCATGAAAATGCATTTTTTTTCTCACTTTTTATACTTGGAAGGCAAAAAACACTTGAAATCTCATTTTTTTTTTGATATAATTAGTTCATGCGGGTGTAGTTTAATGGTAGAATTCCTGCCTTCCAAGCAGATTACGGGGGTTCGATTCCCCCTACCCGCTCCATTAAAAATGTCGCTAAGTGTCATATGATACTTAGTTTTTTTATGGGAATCGAACCCCCGCAATCTGTACTAAGTAAATATTTTAAACTAATTTATTCAAAGTATTATCGATTTCAATATGTCTAGCATCATCAAAGATGTTATACCA
>CAYJKL010000017.1:0-13517 GCA_964370755.1 uncultured Muribaculaceae bacterium | reverse complement strand
CATTACCATGTAAAACACCATCAATTTCATAATAATGATTTTTAGTCCCCTGAATTATACATCTATTTATAAATGGATAATAAAAATAATCTTGCTTCAAAATTTCATTTAATCCATCAATATCACTTTGGTGATATTTTTTATATTCCTCGGTACTAACAAACTTACTAAGTCCCTTTTCATCTACAACATAACCTATATGAAAATCACGATATATAGTAACATACTTTTCAGGAATACCACAGGTTCTCATAAATTCTAAAAAATTATCCAAAGGTTCAGAATGAAAACTATTCTTACGTCCCATCTTAATACTAACATATTTATTAATGTTATTAATTGTAATTATAATATCATTCTTATGCTGTTCAAAATCAACATTACAATAAACAATATCATCATCCTTCACTTCACCATATAATTTTTCAATCATATCTTTATAAACTGAGGTTAGCTCACTAACCTTTTTATTATGTAAATAAATCATAATTTTTAACTCATTTGCATAACCACCACTAATTTTTGCCATAAAAGCACCTCCTACTTATATATATACCAAAAACTTTCGTATTTCCTTTAAAAGATACAGATTTTCACAAAAAAATACACTTAAAGTGCATTATAAATTAAATTTGAAACAATCTTCATCATGAGAATTAATAATTCCTATAGCCTGTAAATAAGAATATATAATAACAGTCCCTACAAACTTCATTCCTCGTTTTTTTAAATTTAAAGAAATCTTATCAGATAAATTTGATGAAACTTCTCCACATTCATATATTATTTTTCCGTTAGTAAAATTTTTCAAATAGTTATAAAAACAACCAAACTCATTTACGATTTCATCAAATGCAACAGCATTATTAACAGTTGCCTTTATTTTTAATCTATTTCTAATAATACCTTCATTATTTCGTAGTTCCTCTAATTTAGATTCATCATACTTCATTATTAAAAATCTATCAAAATTATCAAATGCTTCTCTAAAATTTTCTCTTTTTTTAAGTATTCCATCCCAAGATAAACCAGCTTGAAAAGATTCTAAAACCAACATTTCAAACAAATAATTATCATCAGTTCTAAGTACTCCCCACTCATTATCATGATACTCTATCATTAAATCATTAGTATCACTACACCAACTACATCTTTTTTTACTCATTATTACCACCTACTACTCACAAGTATAACATAAAATCATTTATTTTTACAAAAATATATTGTATAATATTGATTACATTTAAAAAGGAGCGAACATGAATTTTATAGATAGATTTAAAAATAAAATTGAGCGTACACTTAAAATATATAATGACGAAGATTATATTGAAATGGAAGACGTTATAATCAAAAATTTCGGAAAATACAAAAAAGTGTATCATGATAATTATCCAGAAAATATACAAATAGACATATATATAATAAATCCAAATAAAGATAGAAATTATTACACCCTTATAACGTGTGGACTTGGGGCTTATACAATGCAAGTAGATGCAAACGAATTCGAAGATCAAAAGGAAATTAGTAATGCAGAACTTGTGCTGTATTTACCAAAATCATGGAAACTAAATGATAAAACAGGAGAAGGATACTGGGCACTAAACTTACTAAAAAATGTAGCTAAAATACCAATAGATAATTTTACATGGATTGGTCCAGGACACACAATTAACTTAATATACCCTTTTACTGAAAATACAGAGCAAAACTCAGTTCTACTACTTAATACACTTTCTAAAGAAAATAATAAATTAATTACGAAACTTCCTTCTGGAAAAACAATTAACTTTTATACGGTAATTCCACTTTATGAAGAAGAATGCAACTTAAAACTTAAAAAAGGAGCTGAACGCTTACTTAAATTATTTGAAAAAAATAATTTAAATTATCCACCAGTACTAAACCTAAAAAGAAAAAATTTCTGCAAAAAATAAGAATGCCTCAAGCATTCTTATTTTATTTCTTCTCCATTTTCTTTTCTCATATCAACAAGAATTTCATGTAAAAGTTCTTCTTTATTATTAATATCAATATCTTCTATTCTATCTGCTCTACATTTTTCAGATAACAAAATAGCTTTTACTTTAGAAGTAGCAAGTTCTAAATCATCATTAACAACAACATAATTATATTTATTAATTTCATTTATCTCTTTATACGCTGTTTTAAATCTCTCAAGAATTTTTTCTTTATTTTCAGTATTTCTATTATAAAGTCTTCTTTTAAGTTCATCCATTGAAGGTGGCATAATAAATATAAATAAAGCATCATCAAACAAATTATTAACTGCAAGCGCACCATTAATATCTATTTCCAGTATAACATCTTTACCCATATCTCTCATGATATCAATTTTTTCAATAGGCGTTCCATAATAATTATTATTATAATAGTTATATTCTAAAAAACCACCATCTTTAATTTTTTCTTCAAACTCATCTTTAGTAATAAAAAAATAAGTTTCCCCATCAATATCACCTTCTCTAGGAAGTCTAGATGTAGCAGATATAGATACCCAAATATTATCTTCTTTTCTAAGTTCATTAATTATAGTACCTTTTCCAGTACCAGAAGGCCCTGATATAACAACAAGAGACCCTTTAACTTTAGTCTTAATCATAATAAATTCTCCTCACAAATTAAATTATTAACATTATAACATAACTTACAGGATTTTTTAAATAAAATTTACACAAGCTTTCTAACACTACACTTATTAAGGTTATTAAGAGCAATTTCTTTTTTAGATAATTTACTTACATATATCATATCATTCTTTTTAAGCACCTCATTTATAAAATGAAGACCAATTGTTTTACCACTTTTATATTCACATTCAATAGTATAAAAAGGTTTATCAACATTATTTTTATCAACAGAATAACTCTTATCAAACACTAATTCAAAAACACCTCCATAAACTTCTAACTGAAATTTATTTCTCTCAGTAACAAGTGTTAAAATCAAATTCAAATCATCAGATTGAATATCCCACTTTTCACTTATATATTTTTTAGCAAGTTCTATATCATGAAAAGGAACTTCATTTCTTTTCTCATAAGAAGTGGAATCTTCAAGTGGACTTTTTAAAGTAAATTCTCGCTCTTCATCAGATTCTCTTTTTCTAAGATTAACACCAATGTTATGAAGCGACATACTAGCATCATCAAAATATTGATCAACATTAATAGTATCTCCTCCATCATTTAAATTAAAAATACTTTTTATTTCATTAAAAACTTGCAAGATATCATGTTCACATAAACTAGTATCAAACTCATATTTAATCTCTTGCTCTATTTCAGGAGAAGTATATTTATTAATTCTTTTCATAATTCTCATAATTTCAAGAAATGGGTACCCTTTTTCTTCAAGTAATTTAAATGCAAGCTCTATATTAATACAAAAAACACATTTTTCTTTAACTAAGTCTGAATTTAAAATTTGTGAACATTTAGATAAATCTTCTATTAATCCGTTTTTTCTTAAATATATTTTGTTTTTTGCAGAATAAATATTAATATTTTTTCTAACTTCGACAATAGCATCTTCTACATCATAAAGTTCAGGAATCAAACCATATATTTTTTCTTTAAAATTATCAAAATCAGATTTTTTAGAAAATTCTTTAATTATGTAATCATCACATAGTTCTTTACTACTTAATATCTCTGCATAATTAGAAATGGTTTCATTATCACAATTCATCATTTCTCTAAAATAATTTTCCATTTCAATTTGAGTTGTATCATACGATATCTTCTTATTAGTAAACTTCAAAAATTTCTTAAATGCTTCTTCAATAACTGCGACTTCTGCACCAAAATAATGCTCATCATACATTTCAAATCTCTTATTTAAAAAATTAGCAATAGTATACTCAGCGCTATCATCAAATACTATTTCAAGTGACCCATCAATAAATTCTAAATCAATAGCATCAAGCATAGAAATAAAATTATTTTCTTCTCTATTAATATTAAAAGAATCTCTATAAATATAATCTATTCTATCAACATCTATACCACCTGATAAAAGTTTACCTACAACATACGAAAGATCATATGATTTTAACTCTCCTTTATTCTTCTTAATATCTTTTTGATTTCTAATAAGGTTTATAACTTTATCTAAAACTTCTTTAGAAAAATTATTTACAATAGCCTTATTGACTTCGGAATAATTAGATAACAATATTTCAATAGCTCTTTCTTCATGAGATATACTAAATACTTCCTCAGCACCATGTGAATAACAAGAATGACCAATATCATGAATAAGCGCCATAATAAGTACAGCATTTTTATCCTCTTCTGTAATAGTTAAAATATCACCAAACTTCTCTTCACATATTTCAACTAACCTTGAGGCCACAAAAAAAGTTCCAATACTATGATCATATCTTTTATGACTTGCTTTTATATTAAATCCAAGTTGGTTTCTATCCTTTAAACTTTTAAACTCTTTAGACTCTAAAATAGCAATAAATTTTTTATTAAACCTTACATCTCCCCATATATCCTTTACAAACATTTTATCACCCTTTCTATTTGTGTATTTTTTACACTTTAATTATATACCTATACTAAATGTTTGTCAACCACTAATTAAAAATAATTTTAAGAGCATACTACAAACAGGTAAAAATATGAAAATAAATTTAGGGTACGCATGCAGTACTAACACACTTGATATAACATCATCAAGTACAGTAACATACACAAATTATTTAAAGACAAAAAACTTAAACAAAATAGATGAAACAATAATTTCTAACCTAGGAGCTCTAAAAGAAATACTTATATATAATAATAAAAATAACATACACTTCTTCAGGCTAACTTCTAAGCTAATTCCCCTAGCAACAAAAGAAGATGTAGAATTTGAATACATAAAAAAATACGAAAAAGAATTTAACGAACTAAAACCACTTCTAAAAAATATAAGATTAGATGTCCATCCCGATCAGTTTACAGTAATAAACAGTGTTAAAGAAGACGTAATAAAAAGAAGTATAGATAACTTAGAATATCATTATAAAGTGCTAGATGCTCTAGGTATTAAAAATAAAATAATGATAATACATATAGGAAGTAACGTATTTGGAAAAAAACAAAGCATCGCAAGATTCATAAATAATTATAGAAAACTACCAATTCACTTACAAGAATCAATCGCTATTGAAAATGATGATAAAATATTCACAGTAAAAGACTGTCTTTATATTTCAAAAAAACTAAACATTCCTTTTGTACTAGACTACCACCACTACATTTGTAATAACGAAAATGAATCTATCGAAAAAATATTACCAGAAATAATTTCAACTTGGAAAAACAACAAGCCAAAAATGCACTTCTCATCTCCAAAATCAAAATTAAAAAAAGAATTTAGATCACATCATGACTTTATAGACCCACTAAAATTCATCGAATTTCTAAACATAATAAAACACCTACAAACAGATGTAGATGTTATGCTTGAAGCTAAAGCAAAAGACGAAGCCCTTTATAAACTAATAAGGCAGCTAAAATATTATACTGACTTAAAAATAAAAGACACAACTATATACTTATAATAAAATATCTTCAATATCTTTCCAGCTATCAGCTCTTTTAATGTTATTATTCTTTAAATAATCATTAGTTAAATCTTTATTATGATATGCTGTAAATAAAATTTTAGTAGCAGCATTATCAAGATTACTAGGTTTATCATCAATTCTAATATCAGTATTTATAATAACTTTATTATTTGTAAAAATATACTGCTCAGGTTTAACAAACGGCAATTCTTTTAAAAGCCATTCATACTTATTTTTAAGATTAAAACCACCACACTCAGGTATTTCTTTCCAAATATACGCAGTACAAATGTAAAGTTCATATTTTTCATTTAACTTTTCAATTACTCTCTTAGCATCTTTATATAAAACACTTCCATCATAAAAATTATATTCTTTATATTTACTAAAAAACTCATCTTTCTTATCACCAAGCAAGTCTTGAAGGAAATAACCTTCTGACTCACTACTACTAACATCTCTTCCTAAAAACTCACTTATTAAATCCATAATAATTGTATCCGTAAAACAATCATCCATATCAAGCATTATTCTTTTTTTCATTATCCACCTCCTACTAAGAATATCATAAATTACTAAAAAATACCATTATAAAAACAATATTCTTAACCATACTATAATTAGAAGGAGGACTTATTATGTCAAAGAAAAGTAAAAATGCTTCAAAACAAAATATTAAAAAAGCAATTAAAGCACATAAAGAAAATTCCAAACATAACGGAATCGATAAAGATAACGATAACGAGTAGTTATTACAAAATACAGATTTTCTGTATTTTTTTTTACCAAAATATGTTAATATATTAAAGGTGATTAAAAATGAATATATTATTAGCAACAAGAAATAAAGATAAATTTAAAACAATTTCTATGATTCTTGAAGAAACTATATTTAAAGGAGCAACATTTCACTCTCTAAATGATATTAAAGATGAAATTATAGATAAAGAAGAAACTGGAGATGTAATTAACAGAGCATACCAAAAAGCACTCAATTCTTATAACTCAATTAAAGAAAATATTTACGACTACATTATAGGTATAGATGATGTAATTGAAATTAGAAACGAAGTCAAAGAAGACGTTAAAAACTACATTCAAGATATACTAGATGACAAATACTTAAAAGAAAATGAAATAATACATTTTACAAGAGCATATACATTTATGAACAAAGAAAAAAACTACAAAAACGTAGTTATCAAAATACCATATAAATACAAAAAATTAAAAGAAAGTTTCACATTTAAAGAATACACATACCCTCTTAATAACGTACTAACTCCAATAGATAGTAACACAGTAATAAATGAACTTTCAAAACAAGAAGGAAACAACTACTATCTAAAATATTCAAAAGATAAATTAGAAGAAACAATAGATACATTTAAAAACTAACCTCGAAAGGTTAGCTTTTTTATTATTCAGTTCTAAGCGCTTCAACTGGGTCTTTTTTACTTGCCATTTTAGCTGGTATATAACCACCAAGTACTGTTAACACTAAACTTATTATAATAAGCATAATTCCATGTACTGGATTAAGTACAGCAACATTTTTAAGATCAGTTAAATTATAAATTATAATATTAGCAGGAATAGTAAGTAATAGTGCAATACTAACTCCTAAAATACCAGAAAATAAACCAATTATAATTGTTTCAGAATTAAATACTCTAGTAATATCTTTTTTTCTAGCACCAAGACTTCTTAAAACCCCTATTTCTTTAGTACGTTCTAACACAGAAATATAAGTAATAATACCAATCATTATACTAGAAACTACTAAACTTATCGCAGAAAAAGCAATTAATACTATTGTAATCGCATCCATAATACTTCCAGATAAAGAAGTAATCATTTCAGCCATATCCGTATAAACAATTTGTTCTTCAGTTTCTTTACCTTCATTATATTTATCAAGTTCATCTAAAATATAATCTTTACTATCAAAGTCTACTGGAAAAATTTGTATCATAACAGGATAAGAATTATAACCTAAATAAGCAAGCATTTGCTCTTTAGCAGTCACTCCATCTTCATCACTAGTAAAAACTTCACCAGTCATAATATTAGTATTTGAATCAAGCTGTGCTTTAACAATTTCAGAATCTTTATTAGCATCAACAACAGACTGAACAAGAGCATCAGTATAAAGTACACCCATAGTTTGTTCATACATCATATTACCTTCTTTACCTCTTACAACACCTGTAACAGTCAAAGTAATAGCATTATCACTATTAAACTCAGTAGTAATATCACTTTTAGGAATAAAAGCTGCTCCTAAGTTTTGATAATAATCATCGTTTAAAATAATTTTAAGTTCTTTACCAATTAAATCTTCAACCTTAACATCTTCATCAGTATCAATACCAAACATTTCTAGTACCGGCTCTGCTAAATAATTATATGAATCAACAGACACAACAATTTCATTTTCACTACTTGGTAAACTACCAGAAAGTAAATCAAAATTATCTTCTATAACATCATTTTCATCACCTAGTGAAGTAGGAAGTACACCAACGTAAGTTTTATCAGTTATAGCTTTAATCTCACCATCTACTTCAGTAAATAAATTAAGATTAGCCATTCTAGTATAACTAACACCGCTTACCTTTTCAGAATCAAGATTTTCAACTAGTTCTAAATATTCATCCGTAAAAGTATTAGTATGAGTAAGTTGTTCTTCATAAGTTTTTTCAGGATGTATTATATTATTATCTGGAAATTGTCCAGTTTCTTCTTTAGCAGCTTGCAGTTCTTGCATATTAGTAGGATCCATTTCCATAGCTTGCTGAGTTACCATAATAGGCATACCAGATAAAGTGTTTTTCTCAAAGTTATCTATTTGAATATCAAAACCATTTGATAAAGATAAAATAAGTGCTATACCTATAATACCAATAGAAGATGCAAGCGAAGTTAAAAAAGTTCTACCTTTCTTAGTTAAAATATTATTAAAAGAAAGCCCAAGTGCACTAGTAAATGACATTTTAGTTCTTTTAATAGAAAGTTTAGAGTCATCTTTATCACCTTTAAACTCATTAGAATCTTTTAAAATTTCTCCATCTTTAAGCTCTATAATTCTATTAGCATACTGATCAGCAATTTCTGGATTATGAGTAACCATAATTACAAGTTTCTTCTCAGCAATTTTTTTAATTAACTGCATTATTTGCTCACTAGTTTTAGTATCAAGTGCACCAGTTGGTTCATCTGCAAGTATAATCTCAGGATTATTTACAAGAGCTCTAGCAATCGCAACCCTTTGCATCTGCCCACCAGATAACTGATTAGGTTTTTTATGAGCATGCTCCTTAAGTCCAACCTCTTCAAGTGCGGTAAGTGCCCTTTTTCTTCTTTCAGACTTACTTACATTACTAAGCGTAAGAGCCATTTCAACATTACTTAAAATTGAAATATGCGTAATTAGATTATAACTTTGAAATATAAAACCTACACAATTATTTCTATAAGCATCCCAGTCTCTATCTTTAAAACTTTTAGTAGAAGTATTATTTATAAGTAAATCTCCATTATCATATCTATCAAGACCACCTAAGATATTAAGAAGCGTTGTCTTCCCACTCCCACTTTGTCCTAAAATCGCAACAAATTCATTTTTTCTAAAACTAATAGACACACCTTTAAGTGCATGTTGTACAAAATCACCAGTTTTATAACTTTTTTTAATATTTTTAATATTTAACATATTATATTCCTTTCATAACATTAACAATTATAACACATTAAAACCAAATAATTTACATAATCGACAAATTATCACAAAATTTTCATAAAAAAAAGTGTATTAAACACTTCTTAAACTCTACTAACTTGATGAGTTTCAACATCAACAGTAGTTTCTTGACCAAATAAGTCAATTAATATATTAAGTCTATTATTTTCTAAATCAATATTTTCAACTTTACCAACCATTCCACTAAATGGTCCATTAATAATACTAACAGCATCTCCAAGACTAAGTTCATTTTCAACATCAGTTCTTGTCATACCAACAGATGATAAAATTCTATCAATTTCTTCTGGTGATAAAGGAAGTGGTTTAGCACCCTTACCAGATGATCCGATAAACCCAGTTACTCCTGGTGTATTACGAACAATATACCAAGCTTCATCAGTCATAATCATTTCAATTAAAACATAACCTGGAAACATTTTTTTAAGTTTTTCTTTTTTAACGCCATCTTTCATTTCAACTTCAACAGTCTCAGGAACTATAACTCTAAAGATATAATCTTGCATACCAGTAGATTCAGTACGCATTTCAAGTTTCTCTTTTACTTTATTTTCATGACCAGAATATGTATTAGCTACATACCATAATTTTTCATTTTCCATTATAAAGCCCATCCTTTAACCACTGACATTATTAAATTTATAAGTAAGAAAAATCCAGTAACAAAAAGCATAAAAATAAGAGTAGCACATGTATATTTAAATACATTTTTAAAAGTTGGCCAACTTACAAGAGCAAGTTCACTTCTAACACCAACTAAGAAATTTTCTTTATTTTTTTTCTCTTTTTTTGTAGTTTGTTTTTTCATAATATTACCTCCATTAAAAAAACACTTTATCGTGCTTCACATTTAATATACACCATTTATATTAAAAAAGCAAGATTATTCTTCATTATTTTCTAAAATATTTTTAATTTTAACTCTAATTCTTTGTATCGCATTATCTATTTTCTTAGGAGCAACCTCCATATACTGAGCAATTTCACTATAATTAAACCCCTCAAGCATATATAAATACACCTCATATTCGAACTCTGATAACTTACCTCTAATCTCATCAGTAAGACCATTTACAGTTTCTTCATCAGATAATTTAAGAAGAGGATCACGACTATCATCATCTTTTATATTTTCAACAAGAGGCATAACACTACTTGAATAAACATAATCAAGTGAGTAAAGTTCATTATTAAATCTACTCTTATTAGTATTATACTTTCTTATAAGTTTTATAAGTTTTCTTTTAACACAAAGTGTCAAAAAAGTTTCAAAAGAAGCACTCTTCATAGTATTATAACTTTTAATCGAATCTGAAAAACCAAATAATGCTTCAGCTTTAGCTTCTTCAATCTCAATACCAAAGTGATAAAAAACTGTATTATATTTTGCCATTAAGATATCAATAACATGTTTATACTTTTCAAATAAAACTTCTTTAGCACTTTCATCACCTTCTGCTATAAGCATTAATATTTCATCATCACTAACCATAATCCCCTTCAAATTTACCCCCTCATTTCAAACATTAAAAGTGCCGCTGCAACACTTGCATTAAGACTTTCAACATCATTATCCATATCAATTTTAACTATAATGTCTGATGTATCTTTAACAAGTTTACTAACACCTTTTCCTTCATTACCAATAACTAAAACTTTCTTTCCATCATAATTAACACTCTTATAATTATCTCCATCCATATCTGTAGTATAAACAAAATAATTTTTTTTCTTAAGTACATTAATCGCATTAACTAAGTTACTAACCATAATAATATTAACTTTAAATAAAGTACCAGCACTAACCTTTATAACAGTTTCATTTACACTTACTGATCTATCTTTTGGAATAATTATATCAATAAAACCAGAAGCTGCTGCACTTCTTATTATAGCCCCAAAATTATGAGTATCTTCTAAGTGATCTAAAACTAAAACTTTATCACTACTAACATCATCTAAACTTTTATATTCATAGTCAAACATATCAATAACAACACCTTGATGATTACCACTAAAAATTTTATCTAAATACTTATTATCAACAAATTCATAATCTACACCTAAAGAAACAACAAAATCAGTATATTCTTTTCTAGAAAAAAACACTTTTTTTATTTTTCTAACAGGAATCTCTTTTAAAACATTTTTCCCATAAACTATCACTTCAACCACCAAATTTCTAGCATTATAATACCATAAAATCTATAAATTTTCAAAGAAATTTTTAGTTTCTTTCAAACTTTCATGAATATTCTTACTTTTAACAACGATATCTTTAGCGGGCGCAAAATACTTCTTACTAATATCATGTTTTAAACAAAGCAAAAAATTCTTACTATACAAAGGTTTAATCTTCTTAATTTCCCACATCTTATTTATTAAATTATCATATTTAATTAACTTATCAATTTTCTTAAACTTAGCATTTTTCTTAACTTCACACACTTTACCAAATTCATTTAAAATATCTCTACTACTTTTCTTCTTAGCACCTAAAAAGTATGTCTCACCATTTTTACCATATAAAGCTGTATTAATAACGCCTTTAGCCACATCACTTACACTTTCTAGATAAACACACGCATCTAAACATTTATTTTTATTTTCACTAAACACATTATAAAACATTTTATTAACAACACTACTATTATAATCATTAGGTCCATACACAAGAGGAGCAACTGCGATAGATGCATTAATATTAGATTTACTATCTAGAACAAACTTCTCAGCATTTTGCTTACTTTTACCATAACTAGTAATAATCTCATTAGGCATATATGCAAACATACTAGAAAGATAAACATATTTATCTACTTTATTAACTTCACAAAGCTCAATAACATTTTTCATACCAGCTACATGACACTTATTAAAATTAACTGTTTCATCCAAACTAAAATTATTAATACAGTCTATAACATAAACTAATTTTTTCTTATCACGTTTAAAAAATTCTTCCAAAGAATCCTTCTTAAGAATATCCCCAATAAAAACCTCTGCCCCATCCGGAATATATTTACTCTTACTTTTATTTTTAATTAAAACTCTAACACATTTATTCATTTTTAAAAGTTCACGAACCACATTATTGCCAATATGACCAGTTCCCCCAATTACATAAAATACTTCATTCATTTTGCTTCCTTTACTACTGTCTGTATCTATTATAAATAATTTTTGATATTTTTACAACATATGTTACAATATTTGTGAAAGGAATTTCTATGTTCAAACACACGCTAGATAATAAAAGATATCATACTCTAAACTTTTTTCTTAGAAATAAATTCAATTCTAAGGTTTTTAAAGTACCACTAAATGCAAATCTTGACTGTCCAAATAAAGTAAATGGCGGATGTATTTACTGTAAAGATAATAGTCAATCATCAATTATAAATAAAGAAGATGACATACTAGTTCAGTTTAACAGTGCAAAAGAAATTCTTCATAAAAAATGGTCAAACGCAAAATATATTGCTTATTTTCAAGCAGGTACTAATACATATGCAAACATAAAGACACTTAAAAATTTATATGACAAAGTAATAACTCTACCAAACGTAGTAGGCCTTGCAGTAGCAACTAGACCCGATGCAATAACAGATGAATGCTTAGACTATTTAGAAGAGTTAAACAACAAAACTTTTCTAAAAATCGAGCTAGGTTTACAATCATCAAACAACAAAACATTAAAATTAATCAACCGCGGCCACTCAAAAGAAGATTTTACTGCCTGTGCTGCTAAGCTCAAAGAAAGAAAAATCTTCACAGTGGCCCACATAATAAATGGTCTGCCATATGAAAATAAGGCGGACATGATAAATACAGTTAAGTATTTAAATGATATAAAAATAGACGCTATTAAAATACATATGCTATATATATCAAAGGATACACCTCTAGAAAATCTCTATAATAAAGAAAACTTCCCTCTTATATCTAAAGAAGAATATATAGATATAACAATTAACCAGTTAGAACTATTAAATGAAAATGTTGTTATAGAAAGAATAACTGGTGACCCAGTAAAAGAAGATTTAATAGAACCTACGTGGCTTTTAAAAAAATTTTGTTTACTTAACGATATTGACAAAGAAATGGTAAAAAGAAATACATATCAAGGCAAAAAAAATCAAGAAAATTAAATTCTTGATTTTT
>CAYJKL010000016.1:25668-29471 GCA_964370755.1 uncultured Muribaculaceae bacterium | reverse complement strand
ATTTATTTCTTTAAAAATATTATTGACATAATAAGCATAATAAGAGTAATTCCCACTCCTACGTAGTATTCTAAAAATACTAAATCGAAACTAGCAAAGAAGTCGATGTACTCATAATGTCCAAAAACATACCATGTTAGGAAATACCAAAATTCCATGAATAATATTCCAAGTATTCCAAGATATATTAATTTGTTATTTATTTTATTTTTAAATTCATACCAAGTTCCCCATAATATCATTAAAAAAAACAAAATAGTAAGAGGATTACTTAGCACCATGAACCCAGACATCGAGAACATTTCTTTATCTTTACCAAACCAATCTAAAAACATTGATGCTATATTTAAAATTACTAGAGCTGTAAGCATTTTTTTACTGCTAATACTCATTCTTATATTTTTCTTTTTCACAGTTACTCCCTTTTAAAACAATTATTCTTTTATAAAAGTGTTTTTATTGTTTTGTTTACTACTAATATAAAATAGTCTTACTAACAAGTTTATACACTTCTATATAATATAACTTTATCACACATTTGGTAAAACTTCAATGTTTTTCTCAAAATCAATTATAACTTCATTACTACTTTTCCATGACATTTCTTTTTTATAAAATCCAACATTTTTTATTGTTTTTTCATTACTATTAAGTATGATAAAGGAACTTGCGAAACTTATTTTTTCTCCTTTAGAATCACAAACATAATTATTTTCTTTTATAAATTCAATTAAATTTTTGATACTTAGTGACACTTCTTCATAATTGTCGATTACTATAATTGAAAATGGGTTGTACTTTAATTTACTGAAAATATATTCATCATTGTATCCAACATAACCCGCTGAAGCACCTATAAGTTTTGATATAGAATTGTCAAGTGATAAGTCTGAACCATCTAGTTTTATTGTATTAATTTTATTTTCAAATACTTTTTCTAATGCTTTTATTATACAGTTTTTAATTTCTTTATTTTCCCCTATTTGTTTTAATACTTTTACTTTATCTAAATTTTCTAATTTATCTTTAACAAAATTACATAACTTTACATTATTTTTTTCATCTATATTATTTTTTAAATGATCTTTTAACTCATGGATTATTTTATTATTATCTTCTAGAAACGGAATTTTAGTTTTAGCTTCCAGTACTTTTAATATATCTTTATCACTAATTTTATTTTTATAATTATTTACTTCTTTTATTTTTCTTTCAAAAAGAATTTCTTCTTCATGTATATTTATTGCTTTAGCAAAGTTATTTTCACTAACATTTTTTTCTTTTTCTTCTTTTAACTTAACAAGTTTATCTAAATATTTATTTATAGTCTTACTTTTATCATTTTTTAGAGTTAACATCGAGCACACAGAATCTAAAAAATCTATAGACTTATCTGGATTTTTTCTACTAGTAATGTATTTGTCAGTTAAATTTACTATTTGTGATAAATTATTTTTGCTTATTTTTATATTATGATGATTTTCATATTCTTTTTTTATTTTATTTAGTATTTCTATTGTTTCTGTTATACTTGGCTCTTTTATATTTATAATTTCAAATCTTCTTGATAGTGCTTTATCTTTAGCAAAATATTTATCGTATTCCTGTGTTGTAGTTGCACCGATTACTTTAATAGTTTCTCTTGCTAGATATGGCTTAAATATATCTCCTGCACTAATTGCCCCTTCAGCGCCTCCAGCCGCAACCATCGTATGTATTTCATCAATGAATAATATTATGTTTTTCTTACTTTCAATTTCTTCTATAACTTTTGTAAGTTTTTCTTCAAATTCACCTCTGTACTTAGTTCCAGATACTAAACTAGACATTTCAATACTTATAATTTTATATTTTTGAAGTGAAAGAGGTACTTCTTTTTTATTTATTCTTCTTGCTAGTTCTTCTACAATTGCAGTTTTACCTACTCCAGCGTCTCCTATTAATAAAGGATTACTCTTTTTCTTTCTAAGAAGTGTTTCGATAACAAACTCAAGCTCATTATCTCTTCCTACTGTTATTTCATCCATATTTACTGTTTCACTTAAATTTTTACCAAAAGATATTTTACTATTTTTTTCTTTGTCTTTTTTGTCAGACAAACTTTCATAAAGGTCATCTATATCTATATCCATACCTAAAAGTATTCTGATACCTACCCCTTCACCTTCTTCTAAAATACTTACTATAAAATCTTTAGTTTTAAGTTTTTCCTTATTATCTTTTGCGTTTACTAAGGCCTCACTTATTACTCTTTTTAGAAGTGGCGTATAAAGATTAAAGTCAACATTTTTTTTGGGGGTACCTACAATTTTTACTAATTCATCTTTAAAATTATCATATGTTATATCATATTTTTTAAATATATTTCTTATGTATTCATCTTTTTTTATTGCTGCGAGTATTAAATGCTCACTTCCTACAAATGGATGTTTTAATAGATATCTTTCTTCTTCCATTTGTTTAAATAAACTTATAATTTCATTACTATATTCTTTTTTCATATTTTCTCCCATTTAATTATATGACTGTAATGGTAAATATTTTGTAGTTTTATACATCGATTATAAATTAACAATGTTATTTTTTTCGACAAATTATTTAATTATAGTAATATATAATACACGGCCATGGAAGTGTGTTTTTGTGCTTGCCTACTTTCAGGGGGCCCTAGAAAGGAGGCTTGATTTTATATGAATAAGAAGGATCTTTTAATAGTATTTTTATTTGTAACTATCATTTTATTAATCGCCTCTTTGCATAAAGCGATATAATAAACAAAAGCACTAAATTCGAAAGAATTCAGCGCTTATCAAAAACATGGTAAGTACTACTTAGTATAGCACTTCCTAATTTAATTTTAACAACTTTTAAAACTTTTGTAAATAGAAGTTTTTATTTTTTTACATAAATATTTCTTTGTTTGTATAATTCGACAAATTATTTAAATATAGTAATATATAATACACTGCTAAGGAAGTGCCTCGTTTCAATTTTTCACTTTGGTTTTTCATGAACTTATTTACACTTCCTTATTTTATTTTTATTTAGATAAAATAAAAAAGCACTGAGTGCTCTTTTATGCTATATAAGTAATTACGTTTATTAATACAAATACTATAAGTAGTATTCCTACTAAGAACATCCATATATACTTGAACCAAGCTTTATATGAAACTTTTGTATAAGATAATCCTATAACTAGTAACATACTTGTTGGCACTATAAGTTGCATTACTGCAAATATAGAAGTATAAATAGTACTTATTATACTCATTTGTTCAACATAAAGTGTTTGCATGTATGAACCGAATGTGTAACTAGTAAATCCTAAATCTGTGTAGAATAAAGTTTCAATCATGTTTGATATAGCTACTAGATTTGGATTAAATCCATCTACTAGACCAAATAACCAACCTGAAACATTTGTTACAATTGGAGTATTATACGTAAGTGCAAATACTATGTAAATAAGTACAAATAGTAATAAAGGTTTAATTATAACTACTAATCCATTTACTAAATTGTTAAATAAATCATTTATTTTAACTCTGCTTATTAAACCAGTTAATAGTGTCATTATAATAAGTAATACTATACCAGTAAATACATCCCAAGAACCAAATGCATAACCATAAGGACCTATAAGATCATTAAAGATATATGTTTCTTCTCCTATTTTAAGTTCGATTAACCAAGTATGGAATTCATTAAATGTTTCAATACCAAAGTTAGCTGTCCATGCAGTATAACCAAGAATTATAAAAATAGTAGTAAGAGCCATTATAACAATTGCTGGAACCATG
>CAYJKL010000016.1:0-25658 GCA_964370755.1 uncultured Muribaculaceae bacterium | reverse complement strand
CTTGTTTTAGATTTATTATCTTCAACTAGGTATGGGTCTTCGATAGCAACTGTTTCATCGTTAGTATTTTTAAATCTAAGAACACTAAACATAATGAATAGCACAGTACTAGCTAAGAATAAAATTAATCTATACTCAATACCATCTTCAACAGTAAGTGATGCATAACTATTAAACCAATATAATGCTTCAGTACCATAAATTGCTCCAATTGAACCTACTAAGATAGCTCCAAAAGTAACTGCAAATGCTGTAACTTTGTCAACTTTCATTTTAGATAAAATTGATATTACAAATGGTACAAAGAATAATACAGCTAGTGTTTGCGTTAAAAGTGTTGTAAGTAATATAAACATTATTGCAGATGCAATAGTAGTTTTTACTTCTTTACCTTTAAGTTTACTTGCAATAGTTGTAACTAATTTTGTATAACTTTCAGTTCTAGATATAACACCGTAGAATCCAGCTAAAATAGCAATATATGCGATTTTATCTACCGCTAAGTTAAATGCATAATAAATTGCTACAGGTAACTCAGATAAACCAACTTTATCAATTCCCATTTCACTAATTGTTCCGCCACTTACTGTTGCAAATGGTAAAAGCCAAGTTATAAGAATTGACGCAAGTGCTAAAATACCTAAAGATTTACCAATAGCATTTTCTTCTGAATTTAAAGAATGTACTATACCAGTAACTGCCATAGATAGAATACCAAAGAACACAAATGGAACTTTTAAGTCTTCTACAAAGCACCCTACTATAGTTAAAACAAGTCCAACTAATACAATACCTAGTTTAATCCATTTAGAGATATTAGTTTTATTTGTTTTATTACCTTTTTTATTTTTACCTTTCATTTCTTTACCTCCCATAATGATTATAACATTCTAACAAAATAAAAAAAAGCATTTTCTGCTTTTTTCTTATAATTTCATTAAATTTTGTACATTTTTGTTTTATTTTTTGTAATTACGAACATTCCAATTCCAGCTACTAAACTTAATCCTAATATAACTGTAGGTAAGTCAAGACCTGTACTTGGAGTTGTTGTAATTATTGTTGATGATGTACCGTTTAACACTAATGATAAATCACAATCAGGTGATGGAACATTGTTATATTCAACTTCTAATGTAAATAGTAATGTTTTATCACTAATTGTAACTGTAGATAATATTGGTGTAAGTGTTGCATTGTCACCATTTATATCAAATGTAAATTCATCTCCGTCTTCAGCTATAACACTAACTATGTCTGAACCTTTTGTGAATGTTCCAGTAAGTGGACTATCTTTTTCAATTGTAATATCTCCACTGTCTCCAGGTGATAAATAAACTTCATAAGTTTCAGTACATGTATCTCCTGAACATACTTGATCACCTATTTGTTCATAAGTGTAACTTGCTGCGTTAACCGCTGTCGGTACTAATAATATTGCTGCTGCAATCATAAATAAATATCTTTTCACAATAATCTCTCCTATCTTTATTATGCACTCATTATATCATATAAATTCATTTTTAAACACATTTTGATAAAAGTTTATATCTCTAGACATTAACTTTACACCACTAGATTTTTTATAATATTTATGTTACTATTATAGTATGGTGATACTATGGTAAAAATATTAATACAAATTAAGGATAATACAATATATTTTAAAGCTAAGAAAAAGTTAGATGCTTCACATAATAATCTACTTAATACAAATGTTATATGTGACAACGAACTTGTTTTTTCTGATGAGTATATATATGAAAATATGGCAATCGTTACTAGTTTTATAAAGAATTTAGTAACTGAAAATAACATAGATACTGCTGTCATTTATAATAACGGTCTTGTATTAGAGATTCTTGATGTATTAAAAAATATAAGTAAAATTAAAATACTAGTTCTAAAAGATGATGTACCGCTTAGTTATAAAGTTTGCGAGAAAATTTGTAAAACTAGTATTAAAGCAGTAAGTTGTTATAATTTACAAGACTTTCTAGTTGAAATTTTTGATAAAAGTGATATAGTTGTAGAATCTAGAAATGAAATGTTTTTTACAAGTAGGTTTATGATAAATAATGATTTGCTTAAGTACTCTTCTATTTTTTATAAAAAGAGTTTAATTATTGATTTACCATTATCTGAAGACGATACTGATGACTTTAATGCGTTTTGTAGTATAAATAAGTATTTAAAAGTAATTCATATAAATAAAACAGTCAAAAGAGATTTGGAAGCTCTAATTAATATTTTGGAACATAACCGAAAGAAAAATATTAAAATTATAATTCATCAAGATGTTAATGATTTTGAACTGGTTACCTATATTAAGAAGATAAATAACATATCAAAAAAGAAATACAATATAAAAATAAGTATATCTTATAGTGATGCTTATCTTGGTAAAAACTTTTTACCACAAGCTAATTTAAATATATTAAAAGTTTGTTTGATAATTATTATAATTATAGTTGGTGGTAGTTTTGGATATGTTGCGGTAAATAATTATTTTGCTTATCATAAGGATTTAGATATTAAAGAAGATATACAAGAAATTATTGATAATACTGACCCTACTAAAATAATTGAAGAAAACTTTAGTGATCCTTCTAGAGAAATTAAAAATGATTATATTGCAAGTTTAATGACTTTTAATAAGGACACTACTGCATGGATTACTGTTAAAAATACAAATGTTGATTATCCCGTTTTACAAGCTGAAGATAATGACTATTATTTAAATCATAATATTGAGCATGATTATGACTTTAATGGATGGGTTTTCATGGACTTTAGAAATAATAAGTTTATGGAAGATGATAACACTATTTTATATGGACATACTAACTATGATAGTTCTGTTATGTTTGGTAGTCTTAAAAATATTTCTAGTGAAGAATGGCGTAGTAATCCTGATAATTTAATTATTGAGGTTGATACAGTTTATGACAGCTTGGAATACGAAATATTTGCATATTATAATATTCCAGTTACGCATGATTATATAACTACTAATTTTTCTAACGATATTGATAAACTAGAATTTTTTAAAGAACTTCAAAGTAGAAGTGAATATACTTTTGATGTAGAGCTTACTAGTAGTGATACTATACTTACATTATCTACGTGTAGTTATGGAGGAGCCAAAAGATTAGTAGTTCATGCTGTTTTAATAGATTAACGCTTAAATGCGTTTTTTCTTTTTGAATAAAATTTTAAATACAATATATATTAGTAATAATGCGGTTAATCCGACAAAGTAAACTACATAGTCAGGAGTTTTAACACTGTTACCAGTTACTTCTATTACTTCAAACGTTTCGCTTTCACTAAATGCTTCTACTACTTCACTTTTATTAACAAGTATTTCGTAAATTTCTTCTACTTCATTGTTTTTTGTTAAGTAAATAAGAATCTTATTTTCGCCTACTTTAAATTCTTCATTTCCACTGATAATTACTTCATATTCATCACTTATTTCATAATCTATCATTAGAGATGTTATAGAACCAGATACGTTTACCGTATATATGTTATTTAAAGGATCAAAATTTGGACTAAGAGTTGCGTTTTTTATTTCTAAATTTTCTATCATATTTTCACCAGTATTATTATGCACAAAAAAACCTGATTTTAAACAGGTAATTTTATTGTTTTAATATACTCATCTATATTATTGTTTTCTTGGATTATTACTTTTGTGAAATATTTTATTATAATGATTAATGTATGAATATATATTTTTATCAAATAATTCAAAAAGTTCTTGTTGTGTAATTATTTTAGCTGTATCTTTTCCGTTCCCATATACAAAGTACATTCCATTATAATACACTATTATTTCTAGTATTGTTTTTTCAAAAGAGTTATTTTTTACAATTCCTATTATTATGTCATCATTTTTTTCTTTGTCTGTAAAAAATAATTTTTTCAATATATTTAAATATCCACCTAACTCTATTTTACTTAAATTCTGTTTACTTAGTTCATTTAATAGTAGCGAATACCTTTCATTTAACTCAAGGTTACTATAGTCTTCATTTTGTATTTGTTCATAATTTGTTTTATTGATATTTTCCTTATATCTTTCTTTTATTAGTTCATACATTTTATTTAATGCAGTCATAAATTCTAATTGGGATAATTCATTTGTATTTTCTAGTTTTATTCCTTCTAAATCCAGAAACAATTTTGATAATAATAGATCACTTTTAAAAAGCGAGTTTATTGGATCCACTTTTATTATTAAATGCCCTATTTTAAATTTAATTAGCTCGTGTGCTCGTTCAGTGTAATGATCTTTTTTTCCAACAACTTCAAATTTTAAACCTAATTCATGTAATAAGTGGGCAAATATTGTGCTATATTCATAGCATATTAAATCTAAATTTTCGCTTGTGATATTTTGTAAATTAGACATTTTGCTTCGCTCTGATTTTTCATCACCCTTTGCATGATAACGTTCGTCATAACTAAATATGTAACACATATGTATATAAATATATATTGCTTTTTCAAGTGATGTTGATAGGTTTTCAGTACCACTCAATATTTTCTCTTTTAATTTTTGGTCAACTTTTGCGTTTTTGATATAATCGTAGTCACTTTTTTTTAGTTTATTAATACTAAAAATATCTATAGTATTATCTGTTAAAATAAGATTTATAGATTCATTAAGTTCATGAGAAAGTATTGTCTTTTTACTTAAATTTTCTGTATTCAAAAAAATTTTTAGTGCATACATGAACTTGTTTTTATCTTTATTAGTTTCTAAAAATGCCTTTATATTTTCATATCCGCTATTTATAAAATTTAATAAGTCATTTTTTAAATATGTATATTCTGTATCATCCATCATTACTTTAAAAGTGCTATTTTCACTTTCTTTTAGCTGATAATTAAAACTTGTGATTTCTAAAATTTTCAAATATCTATTTCTTTCTATTTCACTCAAAATATCTATTTCATCTTTATATACCTCAAGCATACTGTACGCTATATTACTTAAATTATAACTTCTTGTAAATTTTATTCTGTCTTCTATAATTTCAAATATATCAAAATTCATGTTTTCTTTAGCGCATACTAAAAAGTGATTAAAATATGATTCATTTTGAATTATATTTTTAACCACATGTATATTTACATTAAATTTTGTACTTAACGTAGTTTTTATTTTTTCTACTTCGCTACTATCTATAATTAGTTTGACTTTTACACTTTCGGCTAATTCTGGTCTAATCCTCAATAATTCTTCTTTTTTCATAATTTATCCATTATACTTTTTAGCTATTGTTATTTAATAATTCCTAACATATTGCTCTAGTCTGTTACCCTTTCTACAATTTAGTTAACTCGTTATATGTATCTTCTAAGTGTTTTTCTTCTATATTTAAATCTCTAAGGATACTAAATGCGGTTTCGATTTCCATTTTTAAGAAACAGTTTTTATCTTCCAAAATATTTTTTATTAACATATATTTTTCTTTATCTTCACTTACTTCAATCATTTTGGTTGCTAATTCTTTTAATTTATCTTGCATTTTTTTCTCCTTCACTTAGTATTTCTTGAGAATTTTTTGTATTTTCGAGCAATGTATTTACTTCAATATTTGGTACGTTTAACATCTTGTAAAATCTATCTTTTAACTTCATATCATATGGATTAATAAACTCTATTAAACCTTTTTTAAATAAGTCTAGAATATATTCTTTAGATACTTCTGCACTATTCGAATAATGATTTGACTCTACTTCACTTAATTCATATATTTTATCCATTGCTTTCATTAATATAATTAATTTACAATTTTCAGTTTCTTGAGGGGCTGCATTTTTTCTTAAAAATATAACATCTATATTCTTTTGTTCTTCTTCACTAAAAAATAGTTTTTCTATATGTTTTATATGCCAAGTATATTCTACTTTACTTAAAGATATTTCTTTGATTTTTCTAAAGAACATGGCTAACTTTACTTGAAAATTCATAGTCCCTTTTTGATATTTATCTTTGTATAACTTAATAAATTGTTCATAACTATATATATCATTGTCATTTTTATACGACGTATATACTGAATTTAACATCTTTTTAAAACTTGATTCTGTTTCTTCATTTTTATTTATGCATTTAAGTCCTAAAATATCTCTTGAAACTTTTACATTATATAAGTCGCTTGTTATTAAAGTTTCAATTGCATCTGCTTCTACAATGTACTTGTCACATACAAACATTAAGCTTTCATGTCCACTTCCATAGCCTTCCATCAATTTAGTTTTAATGTATACTTTTATACCTAATTTATCAAGTAAATAAGCGTATATCATATTAAATTCATAACACACTACATTATTATTTTCTCTTGTGATATTAGAAATGTTTTTCAAATCCTCCACTTTTTCAAGTTCTATCCCTCTTTGATTTGCCGCATAAAAACTCTCACTATAATTAAACATAGCGCACATATTTATGTAGATTTTGATTGCCATTTCAATTTGTGAATATGATTCTTTATTTACTAATAATTCTTCTACAAGTTTTTCATTTACTGGTTGTTTTGCTATTTCACTATTGTCAAATTTTCTTAATTTATTAATACTTTCTAAATCGACACTAATATTATTTATTAATTCATATACTCTTTTTATTATATTTACTGGTAAATAATATTTGTTTATAGTTCTATTTTTTTCGAAATATGATTTAACTGCATATAATAAATTTTGTTTGACTGTATCTGTCTTACTAGATTCAATAAATATTTTATATTCATCTTCACTGTATTCTAGTATTTTTTTTATTTCATCAAATTCATATGTATAATTTGTACCTTCTATATTTACGGTGTAAGATTCTACACTGTCTTTAATAAAAGATTCATAGGAAGTGAGTGAAATAATATTGTCAAAACGCTCCTTTTCTTCAATATTTAATACATTTTCAGTTTGATATATATTTAGATGCTTTACTATATTATAAATACTAGCATTACAAACACCAGCAGTATCACAACCTCCTACTATTTTAAATACATTATATACTTCTCTTAATTCATATAGACATCTAACGAAATAATTATAATAAATTTCATCTGAAAGTATTTTCCTTATTATATATCTTGGTATGCCAGATTCGTATTTACCTTCTTCTTCAATTAATTTTAATTCATGCTCTTCAACTATTAAATTATTCATTCTTATTTCTTTTAGCCAATCTTCTTCTCTCATAATTTTCACCTTTTTATATTAACTTTAAAAGTATTTCGTTCATTATATATATTTTTTTAGGATTAATAAATATATTATCACCTAATCTAATTACTAATTTTTTCTTAATAAGCTCTGTAAAATCGTATTCAGTAAATAAATCAGCTTCAAATTTTTCGTTAAAATGATTTATATTTATTCCCTCTAGTTTTCTAAATCCTAGCATGATTTCGTTATCCATTCTTTCTTTTTTAGAAAGTACATTTTGCTCTTTAACAAATTCATACGCTACATACTCATTTAGACTTCTTGTATTTTCATACCTTACTCCGCCTATGTATCCTGCAGCACCAAGACCAAAACCATAATATTCTTCATTATTCCAGTATACTAAATTATGTTTTGCTTCATAGTTTTTTAATGCAAAATTACTAACTTCGTAGTGATTATATCCTTTTTTCTTTAGTTTTTTAGAAATAACTTTATACATTTTTGCATCTTCTTTTTCATTTATATATTCAGTTTTATCTATTTTAAGTTTAGTATGGTCTTCTATAATTAGACTATATGTACTAATGTGTGTTGTTCCAAGTTTTAAAAATTTTTTAATATCATTTTTAGTATCTGATACACTTTCACCTGGTACAGCGTACATTAAATCTACATTTATATTATTAAATCCATGTTTTTTACATAAATCTATTTTATATTTTGCATCTTTAAAGTCTGCTTCTCGCTCTAAAATGTGTAATTTATGAGAATTAAATGACTGAATACCAATTGATAAACGTGTTACATTATTTTCTTTTAAAATTTCTAAAAGTTCTTCTCTAATATCATCTAAGTTCAACTCAAATGTAAATTCTACTTCTTCGCTTAAATTAAATAATTTTATAATATTAAATAATTTTTTTAAATTACCCATAGTAAGAGCACTTGGAGTTCCTCCTCCAATATAAAGTGTATTTATTTTGTCTTTTTCATATTTACTTGTAATTTCTTTTTCAAGAGCCATTAAATATGTAAGTGCAAAATCATCATTATATATTAATTTACAAAAATCACAGTAAGAACATATTTTTTTGCAAAATGGAATATGCACGTACACACTAGTTACTTCATTATTCATTTTTTAGAACCTCTAAGAATACTTCAGATGGAACCTCAACACTTCCTACCATTTTCATTTTCTTTTTACCCTCTTTTTGTTTCTCTAATAATTTTCTTTTACGCGAAATGTCTCCACCATAACATTTTGCGAGTACGTTTTTTCTCATAGCAGATATATTTTCTCTTGCTATTACCTTAGAACCAATACTTGCTTGAATTGGTATTTGGAACATTTGTCTTGGAATTAATTTTTGTAATTTTTGTGTTATAACTCTACCTTTTGAGTATGCTTGATCTTTATGAATGATTACTGATAAAGCATCTACTACTTCACCATTTAGTAATATATCCATTTTAACTAAAGTACTTTCTTTGTAACCACATAACTCATAATCAAATGATGCATATCCTTTTGTGTAACTTTTTAGTTTATCATAAAAATCATATACAATTTCTGAAAGTGGAACTTCATAATGAATGTTTACTCTTTCTGAATCTATGTAATCTGTATTTTTAAATATACCACGTTTTTCTTGACAAAGCTCCATAATTGAACCTATGTAAGATGCTGGGGCAATAATATTTGTATAAATATATGGTTCTTTAATGTATTCAATTTTTTGTTTATCAGGCATTTTATTAGGAGCATCTACAAATATAAGCGAGTTATCTTGCATGTATACTTCATATATAACTGATGGACTTGTTGCAATTACATTTAAATCAAATTCACGCTCTAATCTTGTCATTATGATATCCATGTGTAATAGTCCTAAGAATCCCATTCTAAAACCAAAACCTAACGCTTCACTTGTTTCTGGTTCAAAAGTAAGTGATGAGTCTGATAATTTTAATTTTTCTAATGCTTCTTTTAAGTCATCATATTTATTAAGTTCTGTTGGAAAGATTCCCGAAAAAACCATCGGTTTCATTTCTTTATAGCCATCAAGTGCTTCTGTTGCCTCATTTTTCTTAGTAGTTACTGTATCTCCTACTGATACTTCTCTAATATCTTTAATTGCTGCACAAATATATCCTACTGAGCCACTTTCTAGTGTATCAACTTTAACTTCTTTTGGAGTTCTATAACCAAGTTCTGTAACAACAAACTCACTTTTCATATTAATAAGTTTAATTGTATCTCCTGATTTTATACTTCCATCTTCAACTTTAACTAAAAGCACTACACCTTTATAAGGATCAAAGTAACTATCAAATATAAGTGCTCTTGTTTTACCTTCATTATTTATTTTTGGGGCTGGAATACGCTCTACAACTGCTTCTAAAAGTTTGTCTACACCTACACCAGTTTTTCCACTTACTAAAAGTATTTCTTCTTCTTTAAAACCTAAAACTGATACAAGTTCTGCTATTACCTTTTCAGGGTTTGCGTTTGGCAAATCTATTTTATTTATAACTGGAATTAATGTTAAATCATTTTCCATTGCTAAATAAAGGTTTGCAAGCGTTTGAGCTTCAATACCTTGAGATGCATCCACGACTAAAATAGCACCATCACATGCTGCTAAACTTCTTGATACTTCATATGTAAAATCTACATGTCCTGGGGTATCTATTAAGTTAAGTGTATAGTCTTCATTATTATATTTATAACCAAGTCTAACTGCATTAAGTTTAATAGTAATACCACGCTCACGCTCAAGATCCATACTATCAAGTAACTGAGATTTCATCTCTCTTTCTTCAACTGCATTTGTCATTTCAAGTATTCTATCAGCTAGAGTACTTTTTCCATGGTCAATATGCGCTATAATTGAAAAGTTTCTATAATTTTTTTGTTTCATAATTAACACCACACTTATTGTATCAAATTTATGGTTTATACGCAATCAAAAAGGAAAGTTTAGCCTCTCCTTCGTTGCAGTTCTTCATTTGTTAAAATTAAATTTTCAATAGGTAATTTAAACTCTAATACGTTTTCACTTACCTTTTGTGGTTCTGCAAAATATAAATTTATTCCACTTGATAACTTTGATAAATCTATTTGAGGTAAGTTTTCTATGTATTCTTGTGCATAATGTGTAATAATTTCTGTGATAAATTTGGATTTTTCTTTTAATAAATCTGTACTACAATCATATTTTAAATATATTCTATCAGGAATTACCCCAGTATAAATTGTTAAATCATTAGATATTTTTTCACAATCCATCATACATTCATGAGATACATCTTCAGTAAATTCACTATATTTTGCAAGTCTAGCTTTATATATTTCTAATATATTTTCCACGTGCATATTTAGTAAAAATGCATGTGAACGCTCTTTAATATGACCACTAAATATTTTAAGATACTCTGCAAATTTTTCTTGACCATATTCATATAGTTTATATATATCCATATTCATTAAATCATTTACATCTAAAAATAAATTGATTCCATTAATATAGTTTATAATATAATCGTCTACAAATAAAATATATTCTTTATTATTATCTAAACCTTTTCTTTTTTCTTCAATGCTTTCACTCAAATAGAACTTATGCATTTCTAAAATATATTTTGGTATATCTTTTGCTATATTTGTAAGGTTTAATATGCTACTTTTTTGAACCAATAACCCTTTTTCTGTTTTACATTCTAGTTTCATCTTTTATTTCTTTTCTTTTTCTTTGAAGTTCTTCTTTTGTCATATAACATTTTTCTAAATCAAAAGTTAGAATCATCGTATCACTAATGTTTTCATAATCAAACTCTGGGGGTTTTATATTTTTATCTGCATTATCTTTTGCATATCCTTGATTAATTATTGTACTAATCAGGAAATTCAATTCTCCTCTAACTATATCATCTATATCCGTATCATTATAACTAAAATTATTAATATTTAATCCTTCAATATATACTCTGTCTGGAAGAAGTCCGTGATAAACTGTGTATTTTCCGTATTTAACTGGATTTTTCCTTGTAAAATATGATATATTTTCAATAGATTTGCTAAACTTACCTATTTTCATGTTAAATATTTCATATATATCCTTTAACATATCTTCGGCATGTATGTCAGCATAAGCACTCGGTTTTTCTATTTTATACATCATAAGCATTTTAAATACATCAAGACAAAAAGCGTGTAAATCATACATTGTCATATTACCAAGAGTTACTGCATCAAATACTGTCTTATTGTCATTTAAATATTCAATAATTTCTTCATCGCAAATTCCAATAAATTCATTTTCATCTCTAGCCTCAGCATCTTTATAATACTGACTTAGTTCTACGATATAGTCTGGGGGATTATTTTCATATTTAGATAAATTAATTAAATTTCTTATTTGCACATATACTGCGCCTGGCCCATTAATCTTCATGAAGTCTCCTTTGAAAAGATTTATTATAAAGCCTTGTAATATCATATGTTATTTTTAATGTATCTTTTTTTGTATCAGGCTCTGTTTCCATATTAATTAATCTTATGTCATCTTTATTCAAATGACTTTGTAAGTACCCTTCGATTGCTAAATTAATGATCACTTTTTCCATCTCGAGGTCTGCTATTTCAGTTATAATTTCAATTGGGATTTCTAGGTAGTCATCAGGATTTTTTGTTTCAATATAAATTTCCCCGGGAATAAGCCCAGAATATCCATAGTACTTATCATAATAAAGAGTTTTAAACTGCGAACCGTATTCTCTACTAAGATCTGTAAAACCACTATAATATGTACCGATTTTCAAAGAAATTAATTCATCTATATCATTAATTGCATTTTGACATAGTAGTGCTTCATATAGTGAATTGTTCTTTAGATTTTCACTGTATTTATTATTTAAAGTCTTCGAAATTTTTTCAAGCTGCTCAATTGCTAATCCGTTTAAATCATTTAAATTAAGTATTTCTTTTTTCTCGTATAAAAAATCAATTACACTTTCTTCGTTATTTTTTGATTTTTTTTCAGTAAAAACAGCCATATCATCTTTATAGTCCTCGAATTTTTCATAAGCATCGAACTCTTTTTCTGTATAATATTTAAGTATACTGCTTGTCAAATAATTAAATTCTTTGTTTTGTTTCTTTGACGCTCTTAAAAGTACAATGTCTTCTATTTGTATATACATATATGTAGTTTCATTTTTATTAATTATAACTTTCATAATATCCCCCACAAGTTACTTAAAACGGTAAATTCATATTTCCATTTGCCATCATTTTCATCATTTTTTTCATTTCTTCAAACTGTTTTAAAAGTCTATTAACTTCTTCAACAGAAGTTCCAGATCCCTTAGCTACTCTTTGTTTTCTAGTAGCTTTTAATATATCAGGATTTTTTCTTTCTTCCATTGTCATTGATTTTATGATTGCTTCAATTCTTGCAAATTGCTTTGGATCTATGTTTACGTTATTAAGTCCCATTTTTCTTGCCCCAGGGAGCATTTTTAATATATTTTCAAGTGGACCAAGTTTCTTTATTTGATTAAGTGTTTTAAGAAAATCTTCTAAATCAAATTTTCCACTTTTCATTTTTTTAGTTTGATCTTTAGCGTCTTCTTCACTAATTACATCTTCAACTTTACTTGCTATAGCCCAAATATCACCCATATCAAGTATACGTTCTGCCATTCTTTCTGGATAAAATTCAGATAAACCATCTAGTTTTTCTGAGTTACCTGCAAATTTAATTGGTACTTTAGTTAAATGTCTTATCGAAAGAGCTACTCCACCCTTTGTGTCACCATCAAGTTTTGTAATAACGGCTCCAGTTAAACTAAGAGTTTCGTTAAACCCTGTTATTACATTTATAGCATCTTGACCCATTGCAGCATCAATTACCAAAAGTTTTTCATGTGGTTTTGCAAACTCTTCAATTTCTTTTAACTCTTCCATCAACGCTTCATCAATTTGTAGTCTACCTGCTGTATCTATAATTATATAATTACATTTATTTTCTTTAGCAAATTCTAACCCGTTTTTAACAATTTCTACAACGCGCATGTTATCACGTTCTAAATAAACTGGCATATCTAACTGTTTTCCAATTGTAACAAGCTGGTCAATTGCAGCTGGTCTATAAACATCCCCTGCTATAAACATTGGTTTCTTATTGTGTTTTTTACGCACATAATTGGCTATTTTACCCGCAGTTGTTGTCTTACCACTACCTTGAAGTCCAGCAAGTAAAATAATAGTTGGATAAGCCTCAGTTTCAAGCGGACTATAATCTCCACCAAGTAGACTTATAAGTTCATCTTTGATAAGTTTAATAAATACTTCATCAGGTTTAAGTGAATTACTTATCTCCATACCCATTGCTTTTTCTTTAATATTTTTAATAAACTCTTTTACAACAGTATAATTTACATCTGCTTCTAAAAGCGCCATTCTTATTTCTCTAGTAGCCTCATTAATATTTTCTTCAGTAATTTTTCCCATACCTTTTATATTTTTAATTGCACTAGATAATCTATCTCCTATAAATTCAAACATTTTTAATCACCATAATTATCTTATCATAAATTCGGGTAAAGTTCCAAGAAAAAAAGAATATTTTGCTAATATTCCTTAATTTAAATCCATCTTGATATATAAATAACTCTAGTTGTATATTCATTATAGTTAAGAAAAAAATCTACTATTTTTTGAATAAATACTTTGATTATATCTTTTGTATCTCTTGATACTTTTATTGTACTGATACATGTTTGCATATCTTTTCTAAAAAGATAATCATCTATATATCTTTTCATTGCTTTATCTAAATTTTTTATTTCTTCTAATCTTTCTTCTGATACATTTTCTTCTTTAAAAATATATTCGCGATAAAGATTTATCATTTTAGGCGTAAAATTATCGCCCTCTAGAGGTTCAAAATTTATTATTTCGTAAAAGTTGGTACATACTTTAAGTATCTCTTTTGTATTCATCAGCTTACCTACCTTAATTTAATTTTAATACAAATTTTATTGTTTGTCAAAAGTTTTTTTGCATGTTATAATAAATTTGGGTGATAATGTGGCAAAGAAGTTAAAACTTAAGAAAAAATTTAAAGTTATTTTAGTAGTACTTGTACTTTTGATAGTTGGTGGTATTTATGGATTTAATAAGTACTCTATTTATAAATATGAGCAATCTACTGAATTTAAATTGCTTGAAACTGGTTATACTAAAGATGAAATTAGTGTTTTAGAAGATTATTTTGATGATAAATTTATTGAAAGTTTAATTGGTAAAGAAAAAAATGAACTCGTATTTAATTTAATTGATACACCGTATTATATACATAGTAATTACGAACTTTATATTGCTTATATTGAAGAAAATAAAAATGATGAACTTGAAGATGTTGTTAGAATTATTAATACTAATTTAGATGAAAGATTTTATGAGAGGTTAATAGAAGCAGATTTAAATAAAGGAAACTTAGTTCTTGTAAATAAGTATTATTATTTGGATGAAAATTATGTTCCTGATAATTTAGTTACAATCGGTACTAAATATTCTTGGGGAGATGAAGGAACTCAAAAGGCCACACAAGAAACTTTTGATGCTTTTGTAAATATGCATACTGCTGCTTATGATGAAGTGGGAATTTATTTAATGATTAGTAGTTCTTATAGATCTTATGCTGATCAAGCAAGTGTTTATGAAACTTATAAACTTAATAGAGGCGAAAGATATGCTGATACTATAGCTGCAAGACCTGGGCACTCAGAGCATCAAACCGGGCTTGCCCTTGATATCTTTTCAACAGCGAGTTCTAATAGAGCCGAATTTGTTAACTCACAAGCATTTTTATGGCTTGAACTTAACGCTCATAAATATGGTTTCATTTTAAGATATGCCGAAGATGAAGTTGATACTACTGGATATGAATTTGAATCTTGGCATTATAGATATGTGGGAGTTGATACTGCTTTAAAAGTTTATGATAGCGGACTAACGTATGATGAGTATTATGCATATTATATAAATAGGTAAAATAATAGAAAAAGTGTAGCATTATACTTTTTTTTATGTTATCATTTTATAGTAAGAAAGAGTGTGATGTAAGAAATGGATAATAATCCTAATGTAGGAACTACACCTACTGATCAAATTGTAGTTAATAACACTGGTGCTTTGCCAAGTGGAAAGAAAAAGTTTAAGTTTGACTTTAAAAATAAAAAACATATTGCAGGACTTGCTGGAGGAATTGTTTTAGCTGGAGCTGCTGGATATTTTGGTTATATGACTTTTATGGTTAATTCTGCTAAAATTTATGACGAAGCTGTAGATAAATTATTTGGTAATGTTACTACTAATGTTGAACTTTTAGAAGCTAATATGATTAGTGATACAAGTAAACTTAATAAATTTACATATGATGGAGATTTTGAGTTTACTACAAATATAGATGAACTTGCAGATTTTGATGGAGCTAGTTTAAAATATTCTGGCGGGTTTGATAGTAGCGAAAATATGATGGTGCTAGATGCTAATTTTAATAATGAACTTGATTTATTACTTGCAAGTATTGATGGAAATATGTATTTAGATTCAACAGATATTTATGATGAAATGTTACTAGTACAAGGTGAAGAAACTTTAAACTTAGAAATTCCTGAATTTGAAGTTGATTTTAATGATGTTTATACATCTATAGATAGTGTAAAGAAAAGTATTCAAGATAACTTAAAAGATTTTGAAATAGAAACTGAAAAAGAAACTATAGAAGTTGATGGCAAAGATGTAGATGCTACTGCTCACGTAATGAAACTTGATGGAAAAGATTTAGAAAAACTTTTCAAAAATGTTTCTGAAGATTTAACTGATGATGATAAATTTTTAGAAGCTATATCAAATTTAACTGGTATGAGCGAAAGTGATATTAAAGAAAATATCGATTTTTCAAAAGATGCTGCTGATTTTGGAGAAACTGAACTAGAATTTATTATTTATACAAGTGGACTTTTAAAATCATTTAGTGGTTATGATATTAGTATAAATGATCAAGACCTTTTAACTTATAGAACTAAAGATGGAAAAGGATCACTTACTTCCCCTATTTTAGGTGATGTATTTGAAATGATCATTAATAAAGAGTCTATTGAAATAAATTATAATGCTGATGGAACTAGTATTGATATAGAACTTGCTAAAAAAGGTAAAACTGAGTTTACTATTGATGGAAAACTTGCAAGCGGTTCTGATAATATTAGTTTTGACGGAAAACTTTCAAACGATATAAGTGATGATAAAATTGAAAGTTCTTATGAATTTAATGCTGAAATAAATTACGAGGGTGAGTCATATGAGTTTGGTGTTAAAGGTTCTAACAATGCAGACTTTAACGGCAAACTAGATTCAGTTGATACTAAAGATGCTGTTAATATTAATGATTTAACTAGTGATGAGTTAAGCGAAATAGAAAATAATTTTACAGAAAATACTTTTATCGGATCTCTTTGGGAAGATTATAGTGATGCAATAGATGATGCTATAAATGGTAATACTGATGATGGATATGATTATGATGATTATGACACTGACTCAGGAGAATATACTACTGAGAGTTTATTTACTACAAATGCTAATGTGATATTATCTGCTAAAATGTATGCTGATTTAAATTACTTAGATGAAGATTATACTTGCTATACTGTTGAGTTTTTAGTTGATAATGGGTATATTACTGGACTTCCAAGTACTTACAGAGGTGTTGTATATACTGATAGCAGTTATACTAACCATATAGAACTTGAAGATACAGATACTGGACTTAAAGTTATATCTGATACTTATGTTTTAGAAAGTGAAATAGATGAGGATGCTGAAATAAGTTATGCGTGTCCTGCTGGAACTAGTCCAGAAAATTAAAAAAGGCTCGATGTTTATTCGAGTCTTTATTTTTGACAATTTTTACAATAGTAACTTGACCTTCCGTCAAGTTTTTCTTTTGTTATTTTATTATTACAATTAAAGCATGGCTCATTTTCTTTTCCGTGTACTCTTAGATAATTTTGGTAATTACCTATTACCCCCAGACTAGATGTATAACTTTTAATAGTTGATCCACCCTCTTCGATTGCTTTTTTTATAATATTATCACTAGATACTATTATATTTTCTATTTCTTTATCTTTTAATTCTTTCCCTTTTTTATAAGGATTTACTTTAGCTTTAAATAAAACTTCATTTGCATATATGTTACCTAGACCCGCGATTATACTTTGGTCTAGTAATAGAGTTTTTATAGTTTTGTTACTTTTAGATAATTTTTCTTTTAAATAAGGAAATGTAACTTCGTGAGGTTCTTTACCTAGTTTATTGAAGTAACTATCTAATTCATCTTTATTTATTAACTTCATTCTTCCAAATTTTCTTGTGTCATGATATACAAGTGTTTTATTATCTTCAAAAACAAAGATTATATGTTCGTGTTTTTCTGGATTATCTTCCTTTTTTTTGATAAAGTATTTTCCTTCCATACGAAGATGTGATATTAAAAAATTATCTTTAGTTTCGAATATAAGGTATTTACCTTTTCTTTCTAAGTTTACGAATTCTTTATTAATTAAATTTTCTACAAATTCATCTGGATTATTTTCGATTATTTTAGAATAGATTATTTTAATATCCGTTATTTTTTTATTTAAGACATCTTTTTTAAGCGCTCTTCTTACTGTTTCAACTTCTGCTATTTCTGGCATTATTTATACCTCATACCAGTTTGTTGCTTCATTTATTTCAACTACTAATGGTACTGATAATTTTATAACAGATTGCATTTTATCAATTACTATATTTTTTACTATGTCTAGCTCTTCTTTTACAACATCTAAAATTAATTCATCGTGTACTTGTAGAATAATTTTACTTTTCAAGTTTTTTTCTTTAAGCTCTTTATATATATTAATCATTGCCACTTTTATAATATCTGCACTTGTTCCTTGAATTGGGGTATTAAGAGCCATACGCTCTCCCATAGCTGCTACCATAAAGTTACTAGATTTTATTTCTTCGATTATTCTTCTTCTTTTGTAAAGTGTTGTAACTATCCCAGTTTCTTTTGTTTTAGTTACAATATCATCCATATAATTTTTTACTTTTGGATATAATTCATAGTATTTTTTTATGAAGGCGTCTGCATCTTTTTTTGTTATATTAAGGTTTCCACCCAGACCAAAACCACTTATTCCATACACTATTCCAAATATTACTGCTTTAGCAGTTTTTCTTTCTTCTTTTGTAATTTCTTCTTCTTTTTTACCATACATATCAGCTGCTACTTTTCTATGTATATCTGCTCCATCATTAAATGCTTTTATTAGCGTTTCATCACCTGATATATGAGCAAGGATTCTAAGTTCTATTTGAGAGTAATCTGCTGCTAGTAAATAATCATTTTTAGGTACAAAAGCTTTTCTTATTTGTCTACCTAAATCTTCTCTTACTGGTATATTTTGTAAATTTGGCTCTGAACATGAAAGCCTTCCTGTTCTTGCTAAAGTTTGATTAAATATTGGATTTATTATTCCATTTTCATTTATATACTGCTCTAAACCTTCAAGATAAGTCGAGTACAATTTTGTTAAATGTCTATAAATTAATAGTTTTTCTATAATAGGATGCTTACCTACTAATTTTTCAAGTACCGCGGCATCTGTTTTATATCCAGTTTTATTTTTCTTACCCTTTGCAATTTCTAACTTTTCAAAAAGTATATCACCTAACTGTTTTGGTGAAGATATATTAAACTCTTCTCCAGCAAGTTCATGTATTTCGCTAGTGAGTACATCTATTTTTTCTTTAATATTTATTTTAAGAACTTCTAAGGTTTCTTTTTTACATGCTATACCTTCTTTTTCCATACTTGATAATACATACGAAAGAGGAATCTCTATTTCTTTGTAAAGATCAAATAGTTCATGATTTTTCATATCAATTATATCTTTAATCATATTTTCATATATAAATCTACATTTAGTTATAGTATTTAGTTCTAGTTTCTTTTCTTCAAATTTTAATTTTTTAAGTGAATCAAATGTATCTACTATTTCACCTTTTTCAATCATAAGTACCGATATATCATCTTTAACTACTTTTCCTAGTAAAAAACTACTTATCATTAAATCATTTGTTATTTTTACTTTTTCAAAATAGATGTGCTTTTTAATATCGTATGTCATGATATTCTTATTATCAAGACTTTTAAGGACTTCATTTATTAAATCAGATTTAACAATATAATTATTTTCATTATCACAAATACTTAGTATAAGTGGTTTTGCTTCATGATAATTTGTATTATCATATTCCATATAAATTGCTATATCGTCAGCTAATACTAAATCATTAACACTTGTTACTATTTTATAATTGATTTCTTTTACTTCAGCTTTTGTTTCAAGCTTTTTTAAAAGTGATGTAAAGCCAAGTTCAGTATAAATATCTTTGAGTGTTTCATTATACCCTTCATATGATAAATCTTCCCATGTTATATCAAGTGGTACGTCTTTATAAATCGTTGCTATTTTTTTGCTAATAAAGGCATTTTCTTTATCAGTTTCTAGTTTCGTTTTTACTGCCCCTTTAATATTTTCTATATTTTCATAAACTCCTTCAAGAGATTTGTAATCCGCTAAAAGTTTAAGCGCAGTTTTCTCCCCTATACCTTTAACTCCAGGTATATTATCAGAGGCATCTCCCATAAGCGCTTTTAAATCTATCATCTTTATTGGTTCGATTCCATATTCTTCCAAAAACACTTTTTCATCCATTCTAATAAATGAATCTTTTTTTAATAATTTTACATCTGTTTCAAAATTTATAAGTTGTAGTAAATCTTTATCACTTGATATTATTGTTGAGTTAAAATCTTTATCTTCCTCAGCTTTTTTTACAAGTGTTCCGATTATATCATCAGCTTCATATGGTTCAAGTGCTAAATATTTTATTCCCATCGCTTCTAATAATTTTTTTGCATATGGCATTTGCACTTTTAACTCTTCTGGCGTTGCACTTCTTCCATCTTTATAAAAATCATATTCAAGTTTTCTAAAGTTTTTCCCAATATCAAATGCTACTGCCATATATTCTGGTTTTTCTTCATCTATTATTTTATTTATCATATTGATAAAACCATATAATGCATTTGTTGGAAACCCTTCAATATTTCTCATTATATTTCCACTATAACTTGTTGCATAAAATGCTCTAAACATCAAATTATTTCCGTCTACTAATATTACTTTTTTCATTTATTACCTCATACATTTCTTTTCATATTATACCACGATTACAAATTAAAAAACTATTATTTTGTAATAGGTTTATGCTTTTCTTTCATTTACATAACTAATTAGTTTAATGTAATCTTCTACAAACTCTTCAATATTTATTTCTTCGAATGAATCAAATACTTCATAAGACATTATTTCTTTTGTAAATTCTATAATACTTTGGCAGTGTTCAAATGAAGGATTTATTTGTAATGATTTTCTTTCTAAATTATTATCATTTTCAAACTCTGGTAATAAATTCACATTAGGTTTAACATCTTGTTTAGTTCTTTGTAGCACTATAATTTCTCCACTGTTTTCAAGCATAGTTTGCTCTTTAACACTCCTATCAAGTAGTACTTCTTCATTTGTAATTACAACTGTCTTAACATGACTAGCGTTAAAATCGTTATCATACTCGATACTATGCATTATTTTTACAGTGTATTTTTCATTTGTTATTTTATTTAAAAACTGTACTAATAGTTCACTAATTGTTCCAATTGGTATATAAAATTTCGCACTTATATTTACTTCATCCATTTTTTATTTTCCTTCTTTCATATTTAATTTTAATAATTGATCATAGTTATCGTCATTAGCTAAAATATTTTTTCTTATTGCATTACACTTTTTACATTTATATATTATTTTAAATGTATCTTTATGTTTTTCATAGTCAATTGGTACTAAAACACCTTTGCAATCACTTGCTCTATCTCCTGGATTTATATCTACATGCAGTGCATATAAACAATATGGACAGTGGTCTCTTGATGAGTAGCCAAGTGGGTTAACTTCTTTATTACAGTTTATACAAGTAAATGCTTCATCTATTTCTTTAAATTTTTTATTCACGTTACCCTCCATATAACTATAATATCAAATATTTTCTTTCATAACAACATTTTATTTTTTTACGTGTACATGTGCAACTTTTACATCACCATAAGTTTCTTTATTTATTTGCTTTCCTAAAACTTTGTCATAAATACTGTAGTATATATCATTTACTTGGTCATATATTTTTCCGTCAATGCTAATACAGTTTCCATTTATAAAATGATTTAAATGAGCTACTACTAAATCTTCTTCATCATTACATAAACATACATAATCATCTATGATGTCTTTTATATAAAATGTCTCTAAATTAGTTTCATATATTTTACTTAAATAATTCATAACTAGCTCAGTTTTAGATTTTTGTTTGTTTAATCTTTTACATATTTCATTGTAATATATTTTTAACTTTTTTTCTGTTTCTGGAGTATATAATCCTTTGTCAATTAAATCCAGTGTGTAGTGATTTATAAAGTCTCCAAGTCTTCTAAGTTCTGATGTAACCTGAGCGTATCCATCTAGTTTAAGTGATTCATGACCACTATTTACTGTGCTCCAAAATGCTTTGTTTTTCTTGTTTGAAATTACAAACTTAATTGCGTGTTTAACATCAGGATCATTATACTTTTGATATATTTCTTTTAATGAAGATACTTCTAAAAGTGAACCATTTTTTTCTAAATGATTATTTACTTCTTCTATAATTAAATCTTCATTTAATTTTGTATGATTTCTAAATATGGGTGCACCATTTATACTTGCTAAATTATTTGTTTCAATCATTAAAGTTTCTATAATAATTGATGTAATATCTTCTTTTCTTTTTAATTTTATTTCTCTGTTTTGTGATTCTATTTTATGTACAATCATATCGTAATAACTTTTACTTTTGTTCACTTCTTTTGATTTGCGTTTTAAAATTTTAAGTGTAAGTTCTTTAACTAATAGTAAATCTTCTTTGCAATCTTCATATTCTTTAACTAGATTGTTTGTCTTGAAAAAATTATCAACTTTTTTTGTAGACATCTTATGTTTATTGTTTATTATACTTTGGTATATTTTAGAATTTATTATATTACCATCTTTGTCATATGTAATTTCGAATGTTCTTGCAGGTCTATCTTCTCCTTCCACTAGAGAGAACATGTCTCTTGATATTTCAAATGGAAAAAGTGGATTTTCATATGCACTTTTTGTATATATACTTGCAGTATTTACAAGAGCGTCTTTAAATATTTCACTATAAATAGATATATTTTTACTTTGGTGCGCTACATGTACTTTTAATACATAATTATCATTTTCTTTTTTAATAGAAACTGCATCATCAACATCTAATGTTTCAGTATGGTCTATTGAAAAAACATTTTCACTTCTTAAATCCACTCTATCTTCATTTAAAAAGTCATATCTTTTTTCTTTTAAAACTTTTGTTTCTTTTTTTACTTTTTCATTAAAGTTTGTTCTTAAACCAAATTTTGCATTAATTATGGTTTCTTCTTTATTAGGGTCATCTTTAGTGCATATTATTCTTTCTACTTTAGCTCGCACTCTTTTTTTAGATATCTTGTTGCTAGGCTTTACTAATACTATGTCTCCATAATTTAAATCATAATCATCTAGGTTAGTTACATAAAGTATTCTTTTAAAGTTTTCATCAAGAGGAACCGCTCTATTTTTACCATTTATTAGTTGATATTCACAAACTAAGTTACTTTCGCTTCTATCTAAAATTTTCTTTACAGAATAATCAAAATTAGTACTTTCAATTACTACTATATCATACAGTAAAGCTCCATTAAGTTCTTCTGGAGTTATGTATATTTTTTTTCCATCTATTTCAAAATATGCTTTACCTCTACTATTAACTTTTATTTCTGCTACATGATAGCCTTGTGGAAATTTTTTATATGTATTTTTATTTTTATTATAATATACTTTTTCATTTACTTCTAAATTATACATCACACATAAAAATTCATTTTTAGTTATACCATATTCTTTTTTTAACTTTTCATATAATTTATCTTTTGATATCTCACTATTAAGATAACTAAGTATGAAATTTATCATTATTTTTTTAGTCTCTCAACAGCACAATTATTTTTTATAACGTTACTAAAAAACGTGTTACATTTAGCTCTATAATCGCTATATATACTAGCAACTGCTTCGTCTTGTACTATTTTATTTTCTAAACTAGTTAGCCAAGCGCTTACACTATGAACTACACTTATATCATCAGTTGAAATATCTTGTTTTTCTATAGCGTTATAAAAAGCAATTAAATCTACTTTTTTACCACCTACTAAAGAATTCATAATTATAAAATCTATTTTAATTAATTCTTCATCTACTCTATCTATATCAAGATTTATAAGTTCATATCCTATCTTAGGAACATTATCATAAACACCTTCTTCTGCAAACATTTTATATTCATGTAATATTGGCTTATATGCTAATGTATTTTTCAGTGCTAATAAATGTGCCAAGTCTGTATTTGACAATTCATAATACCCATCTTCATTTACATTTAAACTACTAAATGGTAACTCTCCTTTTTCATATAATACTTCTTCAAGTTCTTTAATTTTTTTCATGATACCCTCCATAATTAAAGTATAGCACTTAATATTTACTGAGTAAAGCATTAAATTTATTTTATTTAATATAATTAACTAGGTGATTGATATGACATTTTTAATTGAACTTTTTAAAAGTTTATTTTTCTTTACAGGGAGCTATTCAAATGAGGTATTTCCCTCTCCTTTAAAAGAAGAAGATGAAAAAAAATACATAGAAGCTATGTTTGCAGGTGATACAGATGCTAGAAATAAACTTATTGAACATAATTTAAGATTGGTTGCTCATATTGTTAAAAAATTTGATATAAAAAACGAAAGTAGTGACGATTTAATATCTATTGGTACTATTGGACTTATTAAAGGAATTGATACTTATAATAAAGATCAGAAGACTAAAATTACTACATATGCTGCTAGATGTATTCAAAATGAAATACTTATGCACTTTAGATCAAATAAAAAAACTAGTTTAAATGTTTCTTTAAATGATTCAATTGGTTATGATAAAGAAGGTAATGAAATTAATTTAATTGATGTATTAAAAGATGATATGACTGATTTTGTAGAAAAAATAAATACTCAAGATAATATTTCTAGACTTGAAAAGTATTTAAATTTACTTAATGATAGAGAAAAAGACATTATTATAAAAAGATATGGGTTATATAATACTAAGGATTTAACTCAAAAGGAAATTGCTAAGAATATGAAAATTTCTAGAAGTTATGTTTCTAGAATTGAAAAAAGAGCACTTACTAAAATGCTCCGTGACTTTTTAAGAAGTAAAAATGACTTATAAGTATTATCTTCTAGGTTCTGTATTTTTACAATGTAATCTCATATAATAGTAATTATACTGTTTATATAAACGATCAAGTTCAGCCGAATTTATTTTTACACCTTTTGTTGTTAGATTAAATAAAATTTTTCCTATTGCCTTCGCTTCTTCTTCACTTCCAGGAATATTACTATACTGGCATGCTAGTACAAAAAATTCACTGTATAAATCTTCTATTACTTTAATATTTGTTGTTCTTTCTTTATCATTAACCATATTTTCCCCACCTTGAAAGATATTATAGTACTTTTGTAATAAAAATGCAACAAAAAATAGATTCTAGAAAGAATCTACATTTATTTTAACTTTAGGTTTTCCATCAACATAGTTTTTTGCTTGGATTAACGTTCTAATAGCACTTATAGTAGAACCACTTCTACCAATTACTGCTCCTTTATCATCTTCATGAACGATAATTTCTAACATTGCTCCATCTTCAAGATCAAATAATTCAACCTTAACCATGTCTTTGTTATTACATATACTTTTAACTAAAAATTCAGTATATTCTACTACATTCATAATTATTTACCTTCTTTTAAAGTTGCTTTAGTTATACCTTCTTTTTTTAAGATAGTTTTAACTGTATCAGTAGGTTGTGCACCATTTTTAAGCCATTTAACTGCTTTTTCTTTGTCAAGTACTACTGGAGCATCAACTTTGATTGGATCATAAGTTCCAACGATTTCGATAAATCTTCCATCTCTTGGACTTTTAGCATCAGCTGCTACGATTCTGTAAAAAGGTTTCTTTTTAGAACCCATTTTTTTAAGTCTTAATTTAACTGCCATTGTAATTCCTCCTTTTCTTGTTAAAAATATTTTATCATATAACATTATGGGTGTCAA
>CAYJKL010000015.1:0-30860 GCA_964370755.1 uncultured Muribaculaceae bacterium | reverse complement strand
AAAAAGAAGAATCACTTCTCCTCTTTATACAATCCTTTATAAATATCACTTTTCTTAAGTAAATCTTTATGTTTACCACTTTCTTTTATTTTTCCTTTATCAACTACATGTATTACATCAGCACCCTCAATAGTAGATAGTCTATGCGCTATAACAATAATAGTTCTATCTTTAGATAATTCTAAAATAACATTTTTAATTTTCTCTTGATTTTCATTATCAAGCGCACTAGTTGCTTCATCAAATAAAATAATTTTACTATTTTTAAGAAGCGCTCTTGCAATAGCAAGTCTTTGTTTTTGTCCACCAGACAAATTTACTCCACCCTCACCAATCACAGTATCATAGCCACTAGGCAGGCTCATTATATATTCATCTATCTGAGCTTTCTTACAAACACTTCTTATATCTTTTAAACTTTTTTTATCATCAACTAAAAGTAAATTCTCTTTAATAGTTTTATTAAATATAAAAGGGTCTTGCCTAATTATTGCAATATTAGATCTAAAAGCATCCTCAGTAAAATCATTTATATTAACGTTATCTATTAAAACACTCCCAGTATTAGGTTCAAAATATCTTAAAAGAAGATTAAATATACTAGATTTACCTTGACCAGACTTACCAACTAAAGCAGTAATCTCATTAGGTTTAATTTCTAAATTTAAACCTTTAAAAATTTCTTTTTCTTCATTAGCGTACCTAAAATAAATATTGTCAAGTTTAATATGACCACTTATATCAGTTTTATTAACACTTCCAAACTTCTCATCACTATATAACTTATTATTAACTATCTCATCAATTCTTTCAACAGACACTGTCATCTTTTGATAACTAGTTATAAAATGCATTATATACTCAGTAGTGCCCATAAATCTATATATGTAATATGTCATCGCTATAAAAAATGAAAAATCACTTATATCATAATAAATAAGTAAAATACAAGTTATAAACACAACAGCTTCAAGCAAAAATGAAATCGCATAAGTTACCGCATTATAATTATGCTCAGTAGTAAGTTGTTTATTACTTTTAACTAATATATCTTCAAGTATTTTTTTAACACTCAAACTCATCTTACTGCGAATACCAAGTGCTTTTACTTCTCTAATACCTCTAATAATTTCATTAGTCTCAGCTATTGCTTTATCTTTTTCTTCAGTAATAGCTTTTTGACTTTCTTTAATAAGCGGCGAATACTTCCTAGTTAAAATAATATTAATAACTAAATAAATAACAATTTCAAGTGATATAATCCACGAATTTAGTAATACATAAACAAAAACAACACTTGTAGTAATAATATGCATAACAACTTGCACAAAAGAATCAAGTGCATTTGCTATAGTGCTTGAATCATTTGTAATTCTATTAATAAACTCACCACTAGATTTTTCTTCAAAAGCAACTGCTGGAAGCATAGCAACTTTATTAAACATTCCATAGTTAAGTTTATTCATTAAACTATTAGATAACTTACCAAACATAATATTAGCACTTCTTCTAAAAACAAGATGAGAAATAACTGCAGTAAGAAGATAAATAACCAAATAAATTATTGCATCTTTAAACTCACTATCAATAGCACTCTGAGTTGCTTCACCAATTAAGATACCATATAAAAGCCCAAGTCCAGATGCTATAAAAGTAAATACACTAGCCTTAATTAAAAGAGACTTATCTTCTTTAAGATAACGCCCCATAAACTTTACAATATCTTTTGTTTTCATTTTTTACCCTCTTTATCAATTATCTCTTTTAAAGTAAATATCATATTAATAGCCTCCATCGGAGTAATATTAAGTATATCAATTTCTTTAATAATTTCATTAACTTCACTTTCTTCTTTAGGTTCATCAAAACTCATAGAAAGCTGCACCTTATCAGCACTTTTTTTCTCTTTTTTAGACTCATTTTCATATTCAAACAAAATTTCACTAGCCCTTTTAATAAGCTCAGAAGGAAGTTCTGCAAGAAGTGCTACGTGTATACCATAACTCTTATCAACAGGTCCATTCTTAACTTTATGTAAAAACGTAATACTATTTCCATCTTCAACCGCAGAAACATGTATATTTTTAATATTTGAAAAACTTCTATCTAAACTAGTAAGCTCATGATAATGAGTTGAAAAAAGCGTAAAACAACCAATATTAGTACTAACATATTCTAAAATAGCCCTTGCTATAGACATACCATCATAAGTAGCAGTACCACGCCCTAGTTCATCAAATAAAATTAAACTATTCTCTGTTGCATTAACAATCGCATTCTTAGCCTCTTTCATCTCAACCATAAAAGTAGACTCGCCAGAAACTAAATCATCAGATGCTCCAATTCTAGTAAATATTTTATCTATAATAGGTAAATCAGCAGACTTAGCAGGAACAAAAGACCCTATCTGCGCCATTATAACAATAACAGCAAGTTGTCTCATATAAGTTGATTTACCACTCATATTAGGCCCAGTTAAAAGTAGTGTCGAAGAGTTCTCATCCATAAAACAATCATTTGGTACATATTCTTTTTTAGATACAGCCTCAACAACCGGATGTCTTCCATCAATAATACTAATTTTTTTATGTTTATTAAGTTTAGGTCTAACAAGTTTATAAAGATCCGCACACTCAGCAAGTGCAGCAATAGCATCAAGCTCACTTATAACACTAGCAGTCTTCTTAATATTTAAAATCTCCGCATGAACTTTCTCTTTAATTTCTAAAAACAGTTCATACTCCATCTCATTAATTTTTTCTTCAGCACCAAGTATAACTTCTTCTTTTTCTTTCAAAAGTGGCGAAATATATCTCTCAGCACCAGCAAGCGTTTGTCTTCTTTCAAAACCAAATTCAGGTTTTATATCTTTAATACTAGATTTAGAAACCTCAATATAATAACCAAAAACTTTATTAAAACCAATTTTTAAATTTTTAATTCCAGTACTCTCTTTAATCTCTTTTTCAAAATTCGCAACAAATTCTTTACCACCACTACGTATACTTCTAAGATCATCAAGTTCTTTATTAAAACCACTTTTAATAATAGACCCTTCTTTAATAGTAACCGGACAAGACTCATTAATAGACTCATCTAAAAGTTTAAATAAATCTTCATGAAGAGAAAAATTATAATCAAAATCAAGGGTTTTAACAATACTAAGTATACTAGGCAAAACTTTAATACTATTTTTAAGTTGTAATAAATCACGCCCATTTAAAGAGCCATTAACAACTTTACCAGCAAGTCTTTCTATATCATAAATTTCATAAAGTAAATCTCTAAGCTCAGTTTTAATAATAAACTCAGTATTAAGTTTCTCTATTTTATCATATCTACTATTTAAAACTTTCATATTTTTAAGTGGATTTAAAATCCAACTTCTAAGTTTTCTAGAACCAACCGCAGTCTTAGTTTTATCTAAAAGCCAAAGTAAACTATAAGTTCTCTCTTTAAGCCTAAGTGTCTCAACTAACTCTAAATTTCTAATCGAATGAATATCCATCTCTAAAAACTCAAGCTTATCAATAACTTCAACCCCATTAATATGAGATAAATCTTTTAAAAGTTTATTTTTCAAATAATAAAATAAATGCTTAATACCAATAGCCACTCTTATATTAACATCTTCTAAAAACAAAGGAATATCACTTTCTAAAAAATCACTTGAATAGCTTATTTGCATACTATAATTATTTTTCAAAATACCAACTAAATTGCTATCTAAATTATCAATAAGTAAAACTTCTTTAATACCAAGAGCCAAAATTTCATTAATTAAAATTTCATTATTAACCGCAAGCTTCTCACTAAATAAATTACCCGTAGATATATCCATATAAGTAAGCAAATACATATCACTAAATTTAAGCACACTACCTATAAAAGAATCACTATGCTGATCAAGAAGTTCAAAATCAGCAACAGTACCCTTAGATACAACACTAACTACTCCTCTTTTAACCATTCCTTTAACATTCTTAGCATCTTCAAGCTGCTCACATATCGCAACCTTAAACCCTTTATTAACAAGTTTTTCTAAATACGCTTTTACAGAGTGATGAGGAACACCACACATCGGAACACGCTCTTTTAAACCCGCAACTTTACCAGTTAAAGTAAGCTCAAGTTCCCTAGATGCAACCAAAGCATCTTCAAAAAACAATTCATAAAAATCCCCAAGTCTAAAAAATACAAGTTCTTCCTTATATTCATCTTTTACATCCGCCCACTGTCTCATCATCGGAGAAAGTTCATTTCTATTTACATCTATTAGTTTCATACAAAATCACAAAACTAGTATAACAAATAAAAAAACTAAAGTCTACTAAACTCTAGTTATTTAAGAAAAAAAGTTAAGGCGCAACCACAAAAGTTACATAATAAGGATCAGCATTAGCCTCAAGCCAAGTTTGCATAGCACTATCCTTAACATAAATATTAGTAGTAGCATTAGAACTAGTATAAAGCATATTCCCAGCATCAGTAACTAAAGAAAAATCAAATCCACTTACATCTAGCACTGTTGCATCACTACTCTCAAACATATGATTCATATCTGTTACATTACTTGTATCAAATCCACTTACGTCTAATGTTATTGCAGCACTATTTCTAAACATAGAACTCATATCAGTAACTTTACTTGTATCAAATCCACTTAAATCTATTATTGTTGCAGGATTACCTCCCAACATAGTACTCATGTTTGTCACCTTACTTGTATCAAAACCACTTACATCTAATACTATTGCTTCGCTGCCATAAAACATATGACTCATATCTGTTACATTACTTGTATTAAAACCACTCACATCTATTACAGTCGAATAACAATAAAAAAACATACCACTCATATCAGTTACTTTACTTGTATTAAAATTAGATAAATCTAGATGTTTTACCAAATTACGATTATTCCAAGATCCACCAAACATACCACTCATATCTGTCACATTACCTGTATCGAAACCACTTACATCTAATAATATTGCATCGCTGCCATAAAACATAGAACTCATATCTGTCACATTACCTGTATCGAAACCACTTACATCTAATACGGTTGCAACACTATTTCTAAACATAGAACTCATATCAGTTACATTACTTGTATCAAGCCCTGTTAAATTTATTGTTGTCGCAGCACTATCATAAAACATAGAACTCATATCTGTTACTTTACTTGTATCTAGTCCAGTTAAATTTATTGTTGTTGCATCACTACTATAAAACATAGAGCTCATATTTGTTACATTACTTGTATCGAGTCCGCTTACATTTATCGTTGTCGCAGCACTATTATAAAACATAGAACTCATATCTGTTGCTTTACTTGTATCTAGTTCGGTTAAATTTATTGTTGTTGCAGCGCTATTATAAAACATATCGCTCATATCTGTTACTTCACTTGTATCTAATCCAGTTAAATTTATTGTTGTTGCAACACTATCTCTAAACATAGAACTCATATCTGTTACTTTACTTGTATCTAGTCCGGTTAAATTTATTGTTGTTGCAACACTGTTTCTAAACATAGAACTCATATTTGTTACATTACTTGTATCGAGTCCGCTTACATTTATCGTAGTTGCAGTACTACCTTCAAACATAGAACTCATATCCATTACATCACTAACACTAACACCTTCACCCATATTGATATAGTCGACATTTCCAAAGTATTCCCCAGGAATAATTAACTTAATATCATCTTCAGAAACCCCAAAAACAGATACACAAGTAGCAACATCAACACCATAACCACTACAATAAATATTAATTTCGTCATTAGTTAAGCTACCAGGTACATAATTACCATCAATATCAGTAACTCCGCTGTTAGGGTCCATTATTTTTTCTTCAACTAATGCAAGTTTAGTAGGTAAATTGCTCTTCATAGAATAAAACACAACATCTCCATTAGCTTGAATATGTAGTATTCTTCCATCAGTTGGATGGTCTTCTATATATGCAATCACTTCCTCTGAACCAGTATTTGCTGATACATCCCATTTTAAGCTAGCAGTTTCATAATCTGCTGACTTAATAGATGAAAATCTCATTTCATCTATTAAAGGTGCTGTATCATTTGTCACTTCTGCTATAGTAGTAGCAAATGTATCAGCATCTGCTATTTCATTAAGTAGCACATTATCTCTTTGATCAAGTACAAATTTAATATCCATAGATTTATTAGCATTTGCCGCTTGATTAGTATCAAGGTTGATATAAGTTACTTTAATAGTCCAATTTTCAGTTACACCAGTAACTGAGTCTGTACTTGTTATTGCTTCATCTAACTTTACATCAAATCTTCCAACTTTATTTGTTATATCAAAACCAGTAGTAGTATTACCTTGATTATCAGTAACCGTTGTATATGTTAAGCCAGTTATACTTGTTATTTTAGCACCAGTTGGGTCTGTTATCTCCGCGATAATTTCTGGTGTATTTGTAGGTGTGGTATAAATAAAATTATTAAAATTAATATTTAAATAAACATTATAGTTGGCTGCACTATTATTAGTAGTCTCACTTGCTATGAGCGTTGCAGTAGCAGTACTCTCACCTGTTACATTACCACCGCCCTGTGCAAGCGTTACTTCATTTAATAATAAGTTAATTGGGTCACCTTCATTAAATATTAATTTTTCTGTTCTTGATGCAGTTAAATTAATATCGGTATTCGCGCCAGGTCCTGCGCCACCTGCAAAGTATCCATAAGTAAGGGATAAAGTCCCAACTAAAAGTACACCAATTACTGCAAGTAAAATTTTCTTGTGTTTTTTAATCATTATGTAGTCTCCTTTATGATATATAAATTGTATCAAATTTTCGAGATAATTTCAAGCAAAAAAAATACTAGATTAATTATTTTCTAGTATTCTAACAGCCTCAGCGAAAGTACTTACTCCGTATATTTTCATTTCTAAATCAAATTTTTCTTTAACACTTATTGCTTCTTCATAATTTTCTTCAGGACAGAAAAATATTTCAGCATCTTTACTTCCTAAAAGTTTATATTTAACACCATCTATTTCCCCAACAGATCCATCAATACTTATTGTCCCTGTTCCAACTATTTTTTTTCCATCTGATAAATCTTCATCAATAAGTTTATCATAAATAGATAAAGAAAGCATTAAACCTCCACTAGGACCTGACTCACTTTGCTTAGATTCAATTTCGAGGTTTGGTTCAGCATCAAAATCATATGTATTAATAAAGATAATTCCAATCATAAGTTTATCTTCGATAATACTTAGAGTAGATGAAGTTTTAATTTCCTTGCCATCACGTTCTACTGTAATAACAAGTTTATCTCCTTCTTCTTTTTCTAAGATAAAGTCAGTTAAACTATCAAAAGTAAGCTCTTCAATACCTTCAACTGAAATAAGTTTATCACCAATTTCAAGATCAGTCTTAGCCTCCGGCATTATATAAGAAACATTTATATGTTCTACTATATTAGAAACTGGTATATCATTTTCCTCATATGCAAGTATAGTTGCTATATCAATTGAGTTTTCCATCTGTAGTCTATCAAGTATTAATAACTCTTCAATACTCTGGTTTTCTAGTGTAATATTATCAGTACTATCAATATCCCAGTTAGGAATCACATAAGATAATAAAAGCGCTGGTATCGTTCCTCTATACATAGATACATAAGCCATATTATATGACCCACTTGAGTCATCTTTTCCCTCTATTTCTATTCTATCATTTAAATTAATATTACCACCTGGTGTATAAACCACATAAGGAAGCTCATAAGTAAAAATAACAAAGAAAACTGCTAAGAATATTAAAAATTTGTAGTTTTTAATTATAAAATTTTTAATACCTTCATATATTTTAATAAACATTCTATCACCTTTATACATTATATCAAATATTGGAGAAATTATGAAACAAAATATTAAAAATTTACTAATTCTTTTTTTATTTCTAATTTTACTCTCTCTAATATTTTTAAATAGAGACATAGTTACGTATAGCGTTAAAGAATCAATTACTCTTTTTGAAACCAAAGTCTTCCCATTTTTATTTATAATGTTTATAATCCAAGACATACTAATTAGTTATAACCTTGCTTACTATTTTAGTAAACTTTTAGGTAATACTCTAAAAAAAATATTCAAATTATCAAATGAAGGACAAATGATATTTTTATTATCACTTATAAGCGGAAGTCCCGCAAGTGCTTATATAATAAATAAAGTTTATAAAGAAAATAAAATATCAAAAGATGAAGCAAATAAACTTCTTAAATTCACATATTTTGCAAATCCACTTTTTGTATATAACATTTTAGTTTTAATGTTCACTGAAAAAAGAGTAATTAAACTAATGATTATAATATACGCAAGTAACTTTTTAATTGCGTATTTTTCAAAAAGTAAAAACTTACTCCAAAACAAACTACAAAAACAAGACAAAACTATATTATCAAGCACACTAATAACTTCAATTAAAACAAGCATTAACACTCTTCTTACAATACTAGGATGCATTATATATTTTATGATTATAACAAACATATTAGTTTTATTTATAGATAATGATATACTTAAAACTATATTTAAAGGTTTTATGGAAATAACAAACGGACTAAATAGTCTAGTTTCATTAAATATCACTTCCAAAATAAAAGAAATTATAGCAGTTTCCATAATTTCTTTTGGTGGATTATCAATCCATTTACAAGTATTATCACTTATTTATCAAAGTAACTTATCATACTCGTCATTTTTAAAAGGAAGAGTATTAAGCACAATAATTTGTATATTACTTGTTATACTATTTTAAGAACAAATATCAATACCAGTTACATCACTAATACTTCCTACATAAACTAAACTAATATCATCTAAATAATTATTAGCCTCATGAATATTATCAAAGTTATTCGTATAAATTGGAATTTCTATTTTCAAAGAATAATTATTTACACTAAGTTCACTATAACAAACATACATATTAGTTACATCACTAACCGCTCTATCAAATGTCCATTTAGTTTTAATATTATCTTTATTAGTTAAAACTAAATCTTTATCAGTTACATCAAGAACAGTACTTACTCCTCTTTCATAACTAATAGTTATATTACCACTACTAACACTTAAATTCTTAATAGTCTCATCAGTAAAATCTTTACTTACATTTTCAATTATTTCAAATCTTATACTTTGATTATGAATCGCATAATTCGTATTATTAACTTCATGATTTATATCAATTAAAAGTCTATATAAAAATATAATTACTACAGATATTAAAGCAGCCCCTATTATAAGTTCTACAATACTTAGTCCTTTATTATTTAACTTCATTAAGCACCTCCTGATACAACATAAGGATCATTATACTTACCAGTTCCAGTTAATATAACATCTTCTTTAAGTGATATAACAGGCCTAATATCAGCTTCAAATAATGTTTCATATTCATACTTTATTAATCCATTACTACTTACATAATAACTTGCTAAAAACGCATTAGATAAAGTATCAACATTTCCATCATTATCATAGTATCCAACTGGTGACATCGTATAAAAATCTCTTCCTGTATAAAGATAATTATTTATATTAGCAGCACTAGCACTATACCCTAAAAATATAAGTTCATCTAAAGTTATAAGTCCAATTGGTTTATCAAGTTTTCTATCATCTTCAGAGTTCATACTATAAGTACTACTACTATCACATACTAAATCTTCATTACTTCCACTAAACAATCTATTACCAGAATTATACATAGTACTAACACTACCACTTAAAACTGTATTATTAAAATTAATAGTTTTATTAGTTCCACCAAGTGAAATAGTTAAATCACCATTATAAGTACTCATATCAGCGCAGAAAACAGTATTCATATCAATATACTCTTCATAAGCAAGCAAATTAAAATTATACCAAGCATCAAGAACAGTTTTAACCGTGCTATCAGTAACCACACCATTTAAAGTATATTTATAAAAACTAGTTTCTAAAAACTCAGGTCTTTCACCATTATTAAAAATAGTTTTATTAGTATAAGCATTATTATTTACTGACGTAACACCTGTTGTATCACTAGTTATTTTATCTCCAGAATAAATTATTCTTATACTTCCATCTCCATTAAAACCTATTATTCTCCAGTAATTTCCAGCAAACATAATCCAGTTATCACTACTATCAGCAGGAAAATATTTAGCTTCTCCTAAATTATCAGTAACACTTTCTAAACCAATAAACTCCGGTATATAATCTTCAAGTGTTTTCTCTATGTAATTAAGATCTTCTTTAAGACTATTTTTAGACTCATTTAAAAGCGTTCTTGAATTAGAATAAAGTCCCATAAGTATAGTCATAAAAGTTAAAAAAACAAGAAAGAAGGCAAATATCGTAACAGTAGATATAAATCCTTTATTATTCATAAGAAACCCCCGTATCTATCCAAGCATAATTAGTAACACAGTTATTAGTATCACAAACACTTCCATCTCTTTCTTCAGAAAACTCAAGAATTAAAATATACTCTTTTGTATTAATACTACCAGATAATGTTCTAATATATTTTCTAAATTCATAATCAGTAGTCAAAAAACTAATTTTACAAATTTCACTTTCACTAATAGTTACTTCACCATCAATTACTTCATCAGTGCACTTCTTTACTTCATCCCACTCAGGTTTAAAAATAATCATTCTTTTTACATTCAAAGATCTAAGCAAATTATCAAACTCTACTGCATTAATATTATTAAAAGAACTAGCAGACCCAATACTAAGTGTATAACGCTTATCCATACTTACATCCGCAAACTCTTTAAAATCAACATTATCAAGTAAATAATCTCTAATATGTATACTTCTAAAAATATAATTTACATCATCATAATAAAGTCTACCCTTCTCTTCTATAATAGCCCCAGTATAAGCATTATAAAGCAAAATAAGCGCAGTAGTAAGCACTACAACAACAATCAAAGTTTCAATAATCGCAAATCCCTTAATATTCATATCTACCTATCCTTATATTAATTATAAAATAACAATCTATTTTAAGCAAGAAAAAACTAGATAAACTAGTTTTAAAATCACACTTGTTGTAAATACATATACTATTTATAGGTGATACCATGAAACGTTTTTTTAGACCAGGATTTGCAATCCTTATGATAATGATACTTTGTATATTAATCTTTTATCAACTTATAATAACTTTAATATTCCCATTTAGATTCAATATAGTAATTCTTATGATAGAAATATGGCTATTATTCTTCTTTATAATAAGAGTAATATGGTTCTGCTAAGGAGCAACCACAAAAGTTACATAACGAGGATCAGCATTAGCCTCAAGCCAAGTTTGCATAGCACTATCCTTAACATAAATATCAGTAGTAGCACTAGAACTAGTATAAAGCATATTCTCAGCATCAGTAACTAAAGAAAAATCAAACCCACTTACATCTAATACTGTTGCAGCACTACTTTCAAACATATGACTCATATCTGTTACATTACTTGTATCAAATCCACTTACATCTAATACTTTTGCAACACTACCTGAAAACATACGATCCATATCTGTTACATTACTTGTATCAAATCTACTTACATCTAATTCGGTTGCATCGCTACTATAAAACATAGAACTCATATCTGTTACATTAGTTGTATCAAATCCACTTACATCTATTATCGTTGCAGTACTACTATCAAACATAGAACTCATATCTGTTACTTTACTTGTATTAAATCCACTTACATCTAATACTGTTGCAGCACTACTTCTAAACATAGAACTTATATCTGTTACTTCACTTGTATTAAATCCACTTACATCTAATACGGTTGCAGCACTACTACAAAACATACAGTGCATATCTGTTACTTTACTTGTATCAAATCCACTTACATCTAACACAGTTGCAGCACTACTTCTAAACATATCATACATATTAGTAACATTACTTGTATCAAATCCACTTACATCTAACACAGTTGCAGCACTATTCCAAAACATATCATACATATTAGTAACATTACTTGTATCAAATCCACTTACATCTAATACTGTTGCAGCACTCAAAGAAAACATAGAACTCATGTCTATTACATTACTTGTATCAAATCCACTCACATCTAATACTGTTGCATCGCTACCATAAAACATATAACTCATATCTGTCACTTTACTTGTATCAAATCCACTCACATCTAATACTGTTGCAGCACTACCATAAAACATATAACTCATGTCTATTACATTACTTGTATCAAATCCAAGAGACATATTCACATAATTAACATTATTAAAATATGATCCTATATTCACAATTTTAATTAATGATTCATCAAATCCTAATATCGAAGCGCATGTAGCAGCATCTATACCATAAAAACTACATAACAAACTCTGTTCTTCACCAGTTAGTGAACCTTGTATATAAACACCATTTTCATCAAAATATTTAAAAGGGTTAGAAGATATCTCATCATATAAGATAGCAGCAATATTTTGAACCGAATAAAACACAACATCTCCATTAGCTTGTACATGTAGTATTCTTCCATCAGTTGGGTGATCTTCAATATATGCAATTACTTCCTCTGAACCAGTATTTGCTGATACATCCCATTTTAAGCTAGCAGTTTCATAATCAGCAGACTTAGTACTTGAAAATCTCATTTCATCTATTAAAGGTGCTGTGTCATTTGTTACTTCTGCTATAGTAGCACCAAATGTATCAGGGTCTGCTATTTCATTAAGTAGTACATTATCTCTTTGATCAAGTACAAAACTTACATCCATTGTATTACCAGAGTTTGCTGCTTGATTAGTATCAAGGTTTATATAAGTTACTTTGATAGTCCAGTTTTCAGTTACGCCAGTAACTGAGTCAGTACTCGTTATTGCTTCATCTAATTTTACATCAAATCTTCCTACTTTATTTGTTATATCAAAACCAGTAGTAGTATTACCTTGGTTATCAGTTACTGTTGTGTGTGTTAAACCAGTTATACTTGTTACTTTAGCACCAGTTGGATCTGTTATCTCCGCGATAATCTCTGGCACTTTTGTAGGTGTTGTATAAATAAAATTATTAAAATTTATATTTAAATAAACATTATAGTTGGCTGCACTATTATTAGTAGTCTCACTTGCTATTAAAGTTGCAGTAGCAGTGCTACTTCCCGTTACATTACCGCCACCCTGTGCAAGCGTTACTTCATTTAATAGTAAATTAATCGGGTCTCCTTCATTAAATATTAATTTCTCAGTTCTTGACGCAGTTAAGTTAATATCAGTATTCGCTCCAGGTCCGGCACCGCCTGCAAAGTATGCATATGTAAGGGAAAGTGTCCCTACTAAAAGTACTCCAATTGCTATAAGTAAAATCTTCTTATGTTTTTTAATCATGATTAAGTAGTCTCCTTTATGATAAATAAATTGTATCAAATTTTTAAAGAAAATTCAAGCATAAAAAAGGCAACAAAAGTTGCTATTTTCATTAAACAAATCACAAAATACTATTTATTAAAATTATCTATCATTTCTATTATTCGATATACACTTGTATAAGGATTAGAAACAAAAACATCCTCAGAATTTTTTATATATTTAACTTCCAAACTCTTAGCAATTTCAAAAGCTACTAAAGTATTACTTTTTATTATATCGTACATATTCATAGTTTCACTATAAGTTCCATTTATTTTCCTTATTTCAGATTTAACTGATTGACTGTTTTTAAATTTCAAATTATTCTTTCTAAAATGCATTAAATACCACACTTCAAAAGACGGCGATGAAATAATCATTTCTATATCATTATCTAAACACAACTTTTCAACTTTTTTAATTTCATTAATTCGGCTATCCTTTAAATCTGTATCCAACACCAAAAATATTTTACACTGCTCTTCCGATTCAATATCTTCATTCTTAATATATTTAAGTAAATCATCTAACATTCCTTTTGGATCTGTACTATTACCAGTTGAAAATTGAATTCTTAAATTTCTATTAGCAAAATTTCTAAAATAGTAATATTCACTTGATTTTTTTGCACCTTCCGAGCATATTACAATTAATGGTTTCTTTTTTATCTTTCTTAATTGTTTTCTTGCCATAAGTCAGTATCTCTAATAAATGGTATAGCGCCATATCTACCATTTATATACCCTTTAGAAATATTCTCATTTTTTCTAACAGCAAAAGAATCAAGTGGATATAAATCAGAAACACCATTTTGGTGATTTTTTTCTGCAAACCAAATTTGATCCCTTCTAAAAAAATCTAAATTAAGTAGATTAGTTAAATGTGTAGTAAATAAAAGCTGACTACTAGCTTTATTAATATTTTTATTGTTAAATAATTTAATAATAAATTCAATTAATGCAGGATGCAAACTTTTTTCAAGTTCATCAACAATAATTACTCTTTCATTTTCAAACGCTCTTTTTAAAAAAGGAGCTAGTGCAAATAAAATTTTAGTACCAGACGACTCATCATTAAAATCCAGCATATAACTTCTTAAATTATTTTTCTTATCACTAACTTCATGTTCAAACTTTATTTTCACATTTTTAAGTTTAAAATTATTATTTGTTTTAACTAAATCAGGACCATTCATGCTTAAAGTTGTACTATCAAAATCTTTTTCTTCATAATCAACATATATATTTTTTATATCTATATCAGCTTCATTTAATAATTTTAAAGTAAATTCTTTCAAATTATCTTCATTATTACTATAACAAACTAAATCACTATCCATTATTTTATCAAAAGAATTATACACATCTATAGATTTAGAAAACCACATAAATACTTCTTTCATTTTTTCATAATTCCATGTAGTAGCAGTAGTTAAAAAAAGTTTATTTTCGGTATTCTTAGAAGCAATAGATTCCAAAACACTTTTATCAGTATTAAATATATACTCATTTGTATTTTTCCTAGAAAAAATATTTGTAGGTTTCTGAGTATAATAAGCATCTAAACTTTCATCATAGATTTTATTCATATCAGCACTAAAGTTATATTTATATTTAACACCATTCACAATAAATACAAATTCAAACTCACTTGGTTTACCCTTAGTTCCTTCATCAAATAAAAATGGTTTAATAAAAGTCCATTTTCCATCAAGCGGAATAACACTTGATGATCTAACCATAAGTATCGCAGAAGTAAACGCTTTTAGTAAATTAGATTTTCCAGATGCATTAGCTCCATATATAGATACAACTTTTAAAACTTCACCATAAGAAGTATTAAAATAATTATCTTCTATTTCATTTCCACTACCTTTTTCAAAAGATAAAGTTATTTTATCTTTAAACGACAAAAAATTCGTAACACTAAATTCTAATAACATATCATCGCCTCCTAATACTATTATATATAAAAAAACGTTAAAAGTATACTTATTTTATTTATTTTTGCATTTTTTTCGCAAAAACAGAATAAATATAATATATTTTAGCAAAATATTTTAAATTCATATAAAAATAGCAACGAAAGTTGCTATTCTCTTTCAAAATAAATTATATTAATTAATTAATTAATTAAATCTAGATAAAAAATTTTAAAAAACATTTCTTGTGAATACATATATTATTTATAGGTGATACCATGAAACGTTTTTTTAGACCAGGATTTGCAATCCTTATGATAAGGATACTTTGTATATTAATCTTTTATCAATTTATAATAACTTTAATATTCCCATTTAGATTCAATGTAGTAATTCTTATGATAGAAATATGGCTCTTATTTTTCTTTACAATAAGAGTAATATGGTTCTGCTAAGGAGCAATCACAAAAGTTACATAACTAGGATTAGCATTAGCCTCAAGCCAAGTTTGCATAACGCTATCTTTCACATAAACATCAGTAGTAGAACTAGAACTGGTAGATAGCATATATGAAGCATCAGTAACCAAAGAAAAGTCGAACCCACTTACATCTAAATCTGTTGCAGCACTATCTGAAAACATCCTACTTATATCTGTTACATTACTTGTATCAAAGCCGCTTACATCTAATACTGTCGCAGCACTACTAGAAAACATACTACTCATATCTGTTACATTACTTGTATCAAAACCACTTACATCTAATATTGTTGCAGCACTACTTCCAAACATACTACGCATATCTGTTACTTTACTTGTGTCGAGTCCGCTTATATTTATTGTTGTTGCAGCACTACTTCCAAACATACTACGCATATCTGTTACTTTACTTGTGTCGAGTCCGCTTACATTTATTGTTGTCGCAGCACTAACATAGAACATAGCGCTCATATCTGTTACATTACTCGTATCAATTCCACTTATGTCTATTACTATCGCTTCACTACCATTAAACATCCAACTCATATCTGTTACATTACTTGTATCAAGGCCACTTACATCTATAGCGGTTGCAGCACTACTACTAAACATAAAGCTCATATCTGTTACATTACTTGTATCAAGTCCACTTACATCTATAGCGGCTGCAGCACTACCCGAAAACATACTACGCATATCTGTTACATTACTTGTATTAATATTACTTGATAAATTAATAAAATCTATATTGGAAAAATAGTTAAAACTTATTATATTTCCTATATCAGCTTCATCTATATAATATTTTATAGAGCATTCATTATTAGTTAACTCATCAAAATGGCATAATAAACTTATTTCATAATTTGTAAGCGTACCATCTATATAATTAAATGAGGAATCTAAGTAGAAATCATTAAACAATAACTCGATGTATCTACGAATATCTTTATCAACCATCTCATAAAATACAACATCCCCATTAGCTTGCACATGAAGTATTCTTCCATCAGTTGGATGGTCTTCTATGTATGCTATTACTTCTTCAGAGCCAGTATTAGCAGACACATCCCATTTTAAAGTAGCAGTTTCATAATCTGCTGACTTAGTACTTGAAAATCTCATTTCATCTATTAAAGGCGCTGTATCATTTGTTACTTCTGCTATAGTAGTAGCAAATGTATCAGCATCTGCTATTTCATTAAGTAGTACATTATCTCTTTGATCAAGCACAAAACTTACATCCATTGAATTACCAGAGTTTGCTGCTTGATTAGTATCAAGGTTTATATAAGTTACTTTAATAGTCCAGTCTTCAGTTACGCCAGTAACTGAGTCTGTACTTGTTATTGATTCATCTAACTTTACATCAAATCTTCCAACTTTATTTGTTATATCAAACCCAGTAGTAGTATTACCTTGATTATCAGTTACTGTTGTATGTGTTAATCCAGTTATACTTGTTACTTTAGCACCAGTTGGATCTGTAATCTCTGCGATAATTTCTGGTGTATTTGTAGTTGTTGTATAAACAAAATTATTAAAGTTTATATTTAAATAAACATTATAATTAGCTGCACTATTATTAGTAGTTTCACTTGCTATGAGCGTTGCAGTAGCAGTGCTACTTCCTGTTACATTACCACCACCCTGTGCAAGCGTTACTTCATTTAAAAGTAAGTTAATTGGGTCACCTTCATCAAATATTAATTTCTCAGTTCTTGATGCAGTTAAATTAATATCTGTATTCGCACCAGGTCCAGCTCCTCCAGCAAAATATGCATATGTAAGGGATAAAGTCCCTACTAAAAGTACTCCAATTGCAATAAGTAAAAACTTCTTATGTTTTTTTATCATGATTTAGTCTCCTTTATGATATATAAATTTTATCATAAAGAAGTTTATAAATCAATTATTAAAAGAAAAAAACAGCAAGCAAAAGTCGCTATTTTTCATCAAATTCATAAAATGGTTTAGTAAGTTCTTCTGTTTTAAAAATATAATCTAGTTTTCTTCTTATATTTTTACAATTTTCAAATTCAGAATCATCAAAAGTTATTTTTTGTGGAATATTTATAATTACAAAAAATAACTTTTTTTCATGTTCTAAAAGAGGAAACTTATTTAAGTATTCTTCTAAAACTGATGAAAAAGAAATTTTTAGATAATCATTTTGATAAAACTTAATTAAATCTAAAACTGGTGTATCTACACTATGATTATCCCAGCTTATTAGTACATCTCTATCTGATTTTAAAAAGTGATCTACTGATAAATTATTATGTACTATAGAAACTCTTTCTTTTTTCTCTTCTTTTACTAGTTCATACCAAGAATCAAGTTCCTTATCACAAAAAGTAAGAGCAGCACTTATTTTACTAAAATTTCTCATAAAAATATATTTACTTGGCGACATATATTTATCTTTAAAAAAAGTATTATAAAGGTTATCAAAATAATCTGTATAAAATCTTATATTTGAATTTATACTTTCATATACTTCTTTAAATTTATCTTCACTAACTTCTTTAGTATAAAGTGTTTTATGATGTAAATTAGCCACTATATCAACCATATCAGTACTTCTTTGCTCAAGTGGCATAACACAGTCTTCAATATACTCATAAGCACTCATTTCATCTCTAGACTCACCAATTAAATCTGGAAAATTACTAAAATTCCTACTTTTAAGATAATTATATAAACCTTTAATATTTTTATTTGATTTTTTTTCTTTTAAAACATACTTTCCATCTTCAGTATCTACTATAGTAGTTTTACCCTTTATCGTATACTTATATGGATTAGTTATATTATTCATCTTCTGGTATAATTACTTTTTCTCCAGGTACAAACGTTAAAAGTTTATTATAATTAGTTACATCAATTTCACTTTTATTATAAAGTTTACTAATACTTTCAGCACTTTCACCTTCTTTTACAACATGCACATGATATGTAACAAAAGACTCTTCTTTACTTGCTCCTAAACTCATAATCATGTTTTTATTTTCTTCACTTACTTCTTTAATATCAGTAGTCATAATCTCTTCCTCTATTTCTCTTTCTAAAGTTTTTTCTTCTTCTACTCTTTGTTCTTCTTCTAATTTATCAAAATCAATAATTTCTTCTAGAGTCTCTCTTGGTAACTCTTCAAAAACTATTTTAGGTTTTACAATTGTTTTTCCTTCAACCTTATAATCTATATCTACTTTTAAAAACGTAGAATTTACTATTTCATAAACAAAATTATCAATAGTAAGTTTAACTGTATCACTATCTATGTCTTCAGTTAAAGATAAATCAAAAGGCACTGTATAAGAAAAATCTTCAGTATTAACACTAAGTTCATGAGTTTTATAACTCCCACTTATAATAAAATTCCCTAAAATAATATCTTTATTTACATTATACTCATGCTCAAGAGATATACTAGTAATCTGCCCTATACTTGTTTTAAAATCAATATCCTTTGTAAAAGGTACTATATAATTCATATTCTTAAATCCTCCTATAAAAGTATATGAACAAATAAAAAAAATAGCACTTAGCTATTTAGTTACTTTTTCTACTATTTCAAGAAAGTTACAAGAAGCACTTGCTTTAATAAGTATAGCGTCTCCTTCACATTTAATTTTATTAATTAAATTAATTGCATCTTCATTTTTATCAAAATGATAACTATTTTCTTCTAAAAGACCATTAGAAGTCGCAAATTTATTAATTAAATCTGTATACTCACCAACTGTAATTAAAATATCAATATCATTATCAACAACAACAAGTCCAAGTTTTTCATGAAGCTCAGATGAGTATTTACCAAGTTCTTTCATTGTACCTAAACAAGCAATTTTTCTATTTTCAAGTGAACCTAAATGAATAAGTCCATATTTAACAGAATCATAATTTGCATTATAAGCATCGTTTATATAAATAATTTCATCTTTTTCAGTAATTTCCATTCTGTTAGATGTAAGTTCAAGCTTACTAAGACCATTTTTAATTTCCACATCACTCAAATTAAAAATTCTACCTACTAAAACAGCCCCAAGTGAGTTATATATATAGTGTTCACCTGCAACTGGAACTTCCATCAAAGTACCATCAACAAAATAAGTACTTTCAGCTTCTTCTTCAACTATATCACATGGATTAATATCACTTTCATTAACAATTCCATAAGTCATTACATTAACACTAGGTTTTTCTAAATACCACTCATGAAGTAAATCATTATCATTATTTATAATAAGCGTTCCATTTTCATTTAAACCTTCTAAAATTTCAAGTTTAGCTTTTAAAATATTCTCACGACTTCCAAGGTTACCAATATGAGCAGTACCAACATTTGTAATAACTGCTATATCAGGCTTAGCAATATTAGTTAAGTAACTTATTTCTCCTAAATGATTCATTCCCATCTCAAGAACTGCTATTTCTTCATCTTTTAAATTAAGAAGTGTAAGTGGTAAACCTAAATGATTATTCTTATTACCAAGCGTTTTAAAAGCGTCATATTTTTCTTTTAAAATAACATGTATCATATCTTTAGTACTAGTTTTACCAGCAGAACCAGTTACCGCTATAATAGGTATATCTATAATACTTCTTTTATATTTAGCAAGGTCCCCCAAAGCTTTAACCGTATCTTTAACAACTATAACAGTTTTATTATTTTCTTCTAAATACTTTACATCTTCATCACTTAATAAAGTATCTTCAATTATCGCACAAACACTTCCCTTTAAAAGTGCTTCCATGTAAAATAAACTACCATTATAGTTTTCTCCGTTTATACCAACATAAACTCCATTTTCTCTAACAAGTCTAGTATCAATCGCAAAAAAATCAACTTCTACGTTAATTTCATTGTATATTTTTAATTCATCAATGTTTTCATAAATATCTTTTAAAAACATCTTTCATCACACCCTTCTAAGCAAATATATCATTATATATTTCACTATAATTTTTCACAAATCTCAGTTTTATATCTTTTAAATATTTAGCCGGTACTTCTACTATATCATTTTCATTTTCTAAAGGCAAGTAAATAGTCTTAATATTACTATTTATAGCAGCTATAACTTTCTCTTTTAAACCACCAACTTTAAGTATATTACCAGTTAAAGATATCTCACCAGTAAAAGCAACATTACTTGGAATTTTCTTATTTAAAAATAAAGAAAGTATCGCACTAGTAACACTAACACCACTACTAGGCCCATCTTTTTTAAGACTTGCTTCTAAAAAATGTATATGTACATCGCTATTTTTAATTTCATTTTTATAATTTGACTTAATATAACTATACGCAACTTTAACAGATTCTCTCATTGAATCACCAAGCATACCAGTTATAACAACATTACCAGTTCCTTTATATTTACAAACTTCTATTTTAGTAACCATACCACCTATACTAGTGTATGCAAGAGCATTAGTAATGCCTATATCACCAGTTAAATCTAAAACACTTTCTTTATATTTATAATTACCAAGTATATTAATTATATTTTTACTACTTATAGTTTTCTCATTATTAATAATTAGTTTTCTAATAACTTTATGCATAACTCTATCAAGTTCTCTAACACCAGCTTCTTTTGTATAATGATTTATAATTAAAAGAAGTGTCTCAGTAGTTATACTAAGTTTCATATCACTTATAGCATATTCTTTTAAAATAGACGGAATTAAATACTTCTTAGCAATATCAACCTTTTCATACACAGTATAACTATTAATATTAATTACTTCAAGTCTATCATGAAGCGCATAAGGAATATCAGATTCATTATTTGCTGTTAAAATAAAAAGTACATTAGATAAATCAAAAGGTTCTTCAATATAATTATCTGAAAACATATTATTTTGCTCTGGATCCAAAACTTCTAAAAGTATGCTCGCAGGATCTCCCTTATAATCTTTAACCATTTTATCAATTTCATCTATTAAAATAACGGGATTATTACTTTCACATTTTTTTATGCCTTGAATAATTTTACCAGGAGAAGAACCTAAATAAGTTTTCCTATTACCAATAAGCTCGTACGAATCATTAAGACCACCTACTGCAATTTTTATAAAATCTCTACCAAGCGCAGTAGCAACAGACCTAGCAATACTAGTTTTACCAACACCAGGAGGCCCAACTAAACATATAATCGGACTCAAAGTATTTTTACTAATTTTTTTAATCTCAACATAGTCTTTAATGCGTTCTTTAACTTCAAAAAGTCCATAATGTGAATCAGTTAAAACTTTATCAATTGCTTTAATATCTAAATTTTCTTTTTTTGATTTATTCCAAGGTAAACTAAGAACAGTTTCAATATAATTTTTAGTAACTATTGCATCTTGACTATCTTCTTTAAAATAACTATATTTTTTAATTTCACCCAAAAGTTTCTTCTCAGTTTTAGAATTAAGTTTAAGCGTTTTAAGTCTACTCTCAAAACTTTTAATTTCTTCTTCTTTAAAATCAACTTCTCCAAGCTCAGCCTTAATTTCTTCAAGTCTTTCTCGTAAAAAATATTCTTTTTCTCTTTTAATAATTTTCTCTTTTAAATTATTTTCAATTTCATCTTCAATTTTTAAAATTTCAAGTTCTTCTTCTATATCTAAAAGTAAACTTTTACATCTAGTAAGTGGATTAATAAGCTGCATATACTCAAGTTTTTTTGTTGTATTAAACGGCAAAAAAGCAGTAATTGCATCAGTCATCTTATCAAGATCATCTAACTTTTCAAGAGTTCCTACTATTTCATTAGACACATCATCATTATTTTTAACATAAGTTTTAATCGCACTCTTAAGTTTTCTTTTAGCAGCACTCTCTTCTCTAGCATTAAATTTTGGAAGCGTCAAAAGCTCTGTATTTGCCCTTAAAGCCTGTTTATCATTTTTATTATAAAAATACCTTTCGACTGACACCCTGTGTATACCTCTAAGCGAAATACGGTAAGTCCCATTAGATAATTCAAGTTTATTCTTTATTGTAGCAACAACACCTACTTTAGGTAAATCATCAACATTCGGAGCAGTTTCTTTTTGATTAATCGGAGCCACTACTAAAACTTTATTCTCTTTATCTTTTAAAGCTTCATCAACTATATACTTAGTTACATCAGATAAAAGTTCAATCTTAACTTCTTGTTTAGGAAGGACAACTAGTTCTTTTAAAAGTATTACAATATATTCTTTTTTCATAAGTTAGTCCTCCAAATATCAATAGTTATTATATAGTTTATATACTTATTTGTAAAGAAAAAACACACCATTTGGTGTATTTTTCTTATAATTTATAGATTAATTATTTTCTTTAATGATTTCAAGTGCTCTATGCATTTTCATATCATATTTAACTACATCAAGTGAACCATAAGCTTTTAATAACTCATCAACACTTATTCCATAATTATCAGCCATTTCTTTAGCTCTTTCTTTAACTTCTTTATCTTTAAAGTCAAGTTTTTCAGCATCTGCTACAGCTTCAATTAAGTATCTAAATTCAACACGTTTTTTAGCTTCAGGTTCCATTTGCGTTCTAAGCGCTTCTTCATTAGAACCAGTCATACTATAGTATGCATCTAAATTCATACCTTGCATAGAAAGTTGTCTACTATATTGGTCTAAAATTCTAGAAGTTTCATCTTCTATAATTTCTTTATTAATTTCAACTTTCATATTTTTAGTAGCTTTTTCTAAACATTCATCAACGAATTTATCTTCAATTTCATGTTCTTTTTCATGTTTTAAATCAGCTTCAAGTTTACTATTTAACTCTTCAATAGTACTTACACCTTCAATTGCTAAATCTTCAAAGAAAGCTTTATCAATTTTAGGAACTTTTTTAGTTTTAACTTCTTTAATTACAACTTCAAATACTACATCTTTACCTTTTAAATGTTCAACATATTCTTCAGGAAATTTAAGATCAAGTTTTACTTTATCTTTAGCTTTAGCTCCAACAAGTTTTTCTTCAAAACCTGGAATAAATGAATTAGATCCAATTTCAAGTGGATAATCTTCACCAGTTCCACCTTCAAATTCTTTACCATCTAGGAAACCTTTAAAATCGATAACTGCAGTATCTCCATTTTCAATAGCGCCTTTTTTAACAACATTTTCAGCAAATTGCTCTTGTAATTTTTTTACTTCTTCTTCAATTTCTTTTTTAGTAACTTTAGCACTTGCTTTTTTAACTCCAAGATTTTTATATTCACCAAGTTTTACTTCAGGTTTAGTAATAATTGTATATTTTAAAATAACATTTGAATCACTAATACCAGTAATATCAACTCCTGGTTTGCAAACAGGTTCTAACTTTTTATCTTTTAGTATTTTTTGATATTCAGATTCCATAACTATATTAGCAGCTTCTTCATATAAAGCTTCAACACCAAACTTTTTAATAAACATTTCTTTTGGAACAGATCCTTTTCTAAATCCATCCATTTTAACATCTTTAGATACTTTTTTAAAAGCTTTATCTAACGCTTCTTTCCATTCTTTTTCAAGTTTAACTTCAATTTCATGTACATTTTTTGCCATTTCATACCTCTTTCAATTTCATAATTATTATAATATATTTTTTCCTATTTTTCAAGAAAAAACCAACATATAGTTGGAATTTTATGCAATATTAAGTATTTTTATTACATATGGTCCATTAGGACTAGATACTTCAACAGCATCTCCTTTTTTCTTATTAATAAGAGCTGTCCCTAGTGGAGACTCATTAGATATCTTATTATTAAACGAATCACTTTCCATAGATCCAACTATTTTAAATTCATCAGTATCACCATCATCATATTCAACAGTAACAAGTGATCCAAGACCAACAGACGAACCATTTTTCTTAGTATCCGCAATAGTTGCATGTTCAAGTCTATATTCTAAGTCTTTAATTTTTGCTTCAATTTGAGCTTGCTCATCTCTTGCTGCATGATAATCAGCATTTTCTGACAAATCTCCAAGTGCTCTTGCTTCTTTCAAATCAATTATAATTGCAGGTCTTCTAACAGTTTTAAGCTCATTAAGCTCATTTTCTAGTTCTAAGTAACCTTCAGCAGTAAGCACACATATATTTGTATTAGTCATTTTAATCATTTCTCCCTTAAAAAATTATTGCTCTAGCAATAACGTAAATAATATTACTACAAATAATCATTTTTGTCAAATATTTTCACACGCATCATCGCATTTTCCGGCAAAAATCTATCTACTTTTAACTTAACAATCATTTGCGGATGATTAGCAACATCTATCACTTCACCATCTTTGTTATATATTGTATTAACGCTATATGTAAATGTTTCCATATTTGGCCCAAAAAATTCAACAACGTCACCCTTTTTAAAATGATTTCGCTGCTCAAGTACTATCTCACCACTTTTATCATCATAAGATTTAACAACTCCTAAAAAGTCTTTATTAGTTACTTCTTTTCTTCCAGCAAAATACTGTTCATTTTCACTAGGTAGTTTATCCCAAAACTGACCTTTTGATTCTCTATTAGCACATCTATTTAAAATATCTAAATAATATCGTTTATCACCATCAGTAAGCTTATCATTCTTAATCAAATCAAATATTTTTCTATAACTAGATATAACAGTAGCTATATAGTAAATAGATCTCATTCTACCTTCAACTTTATATGAAACAACACCAACATCCATCATTTCTTTAATATGCTCAATCATATTTAAATCTTTAGGCATCATAGTAAACTCTGGTTTATCTTTATTTTCAAAAGTCCATCTACATACCTGTGCACATCCACCTCTATTAGCGTCTCTAAGCGTAGTTTTATTAGACAAAACACATCTACCACTAAAACTCATACACATTGCTCCATGTATAAAAGATTCAACCTCAATACCAGTATTATCAATTATTCTTTTTGTATCAACCATACTAGCTTCTCTAGCAAGAACAATTCTCTTAACACCTAAATTTTGCCAAAAACGAACGCTATACTCATTAAGCGTACTAGCTTGTGTAGACAAAACTACAAATAAATCAAGACCAAGTTTTTTAATTAAAGAAACTACAACTATATCACTAGCAATAACACCATCTACATTTATAGATTCTAAATATTTTAAATACTCACTAAGACCAGTTACATCATCATCTTGAAAAACAATATTACAAGTTACATATATTTTCTTACCAATCGTATGAGCATACTTAGTAGCCTTCTCAATATCTTCTAAAGAAAAATTAGTAGCATTAGCCCTTAAGCTAAAATTTCTTCCTCCAACATATACAGCATCAGCACCATATAAAAAAGCAATTTTAAGTTTCTCAAAATCTCCAGCAGGAGCTAAAAGTTCAGTCATATTATTCACCACCTTTAAGTTTGTAAATAGTTTCTTTATCTAAAAATCCAGTAGTGTCATACTTATTATTTAAAAAATCATCTAGCCTTACATCATATAAACTAGCTATAACAAACAAAACGTTATCTAAATTTACATCACTATCAAGTGAACTATATACTTCTTTATCATAAATAATCGTACCTTCATCACTCTCACTAAGTAAAAACTTAAAATCAGTATTCGAAACACATAAATCATTTTCAAACTCCAAGTTATGAGCCTTAGCATAGTTACTAAGTAAAATTCTTCTTGAATAAGAAAGCATCAAATGACCATAACCAAACACACAAACTTTTTTATCAGCAAAACTAATTATTTCTTCAAGTTTACTTAAAGTTATATCTGGAGACACCACTACTGAGTCAACATATTTTAAATATTCATTTACTGAATATTTATTTAAAATCATATGATTTGCATACAAAATTTTAGTAATCTCAAAATCCTTTAATGCTTCAACTAGCCCCACATCTTCAAATACAATACCTTTAATATTTCCAGCCAAATCCTTTAAAGAGACACAAAGTTTATCAATATCAAAAGAAGTTAAAACTCTATTAACATACAAATAACTATTATCAAAAGTTATATCACTTATTTCAAAATAATTTTTAAACCCAACTGAAAAAAACTTAAGAGGAAACAAAAAACTATTATATCCATTTTCCTTAAGTTTAAAAACTTCATCTGTATTATTAGGTATTATTAAAAACTTATTCTTCATTTTTCTTAACACTTACCGAAATTCCGTCTCCTATATCATAAAATTTAGTTTCAAAATCTTTATTCTCTTTTAAAAACTCAATATACTTCTCTATCTTTCCAACTAAAGCTCTCAAATTATTACTTTCAATTTTCTTAGAATTTCCAACATGTCCATGAAAATTAATATTATCAGTAACAATAACTCCTTTAGGATTTAAAAAATGTTTAAATTTTTCAAAAAAATTAATATACTGACCCTTAGCAGCATCAATAAATATTAAATCATATTTTAAATCCTCAGATAAATTAATATCAAGCGCATCCTGATAAACAACATTAATTTTTTTATCAAGTTTACACTTCTTAACATTTTTAAGGCATTCCATATACCTTACTTCATCACGCTCAATAGTCGTAATCTGTACATCCTTATCACAAGATGCCATTAAAACAGAAGAATACCCAATCGCACTTCCTATTTCTAAAATATTTTTAACTCCATTTGCTTTAATAAACTTCATTAAAAAAGCTATTGAAGCCTTCTCTATTATCGGAACATTATGCTCAGTAGCATACTTCTCCATATCTAAAATTATTTCTTTCATTATTTTCCTTTTCTATCTACATATATTTACAAAATCATTATAATCTTCTTGAAAATGCACTTCACCAGTTACAAGGTCCGCACAAAAATAAACATCATTAGTGTCACTAGGATTAAGCGCCGCTGTAATCGATTCAAAAGAAGGATTACAAATTGGCCCAATCGGAAGACCTAAAACACTAGTAGGTCTTGTATTATAACCATTAATTTCATCTAAATCAGCCTGCGTTAACTCTTCTTTCATTGACTTTTGAACACCATAATAACTTGTAACATCCATTCCAAGTGACATTGGTATAGCAAGCCTTGTATAAATTACTTGAGCAACATTTTTCCTATCATCAATCTCTACTGCTTCCATCTCAACAATAGACGCTATAGAAAGTATTTCATGAACACTATATCCACTATTATCAATATTACTTCTAACTGAATTTATTTTCATATTAGTCTCAGATAACATTTTCTCAATTATCCCTTTAATACTCTCAGTTTTATAAAACTCATAAGTATTCGGAAACAAATAACCTTCTAAAGGATAGATAACATTACTATCAAGCACTTCATCAGTTAAAAAATCATATTTTGAAATTAAAGCACTTGCATAATCCCTATCAGAAAACACACTTATTACTTCATCATACTCATAACCAAATTCTTCACTAATAATTTGTGCTACATCAGTAACTCTTTTACCTTCAACAAACGTAATAGTAATTATATCACCAGTTTCACTAGTTTCCATAGTTAAAGACTTAAGTATATCAGTAGCCTCACTAGATCTATCTAAACTATATACTCCTGCATCAAACTCAAGCGAAAAATTAACAGTTACATAAAGATAAGCAGCATATTTATTTTTAAGAAGCCCTGCATCATATAAATCATCAACGATATCATATCTACCACTTCCACTTTTAATAGTAAAACTAACACTTTCACTAGTCTTACTAACGCTACCAAGCCCAACCATTACAAATATAACTAAAGATACTATTATAAGAACTAAAACTCCTATAACTATACCAATTATTTTTTTCTTTTTACTCATTTACATCACCACTAGTTTTTGTATATTTAGACAAAACTAACATTAAATCCTTTTCTTCTTTTTTAGTAACGTTTTTAATAACTTTACCAGTCTCTTTAACTTTCCCAAAATAAACTTCATCAGAAGTTTTATTTTCTTTAAAAGCTAAATAAGTAAAATCTTCACTTTCAACTTTAAATAAAACAACATAACTCTCTTTAACATCATCAACAGTTAAAACTAATTTATTATCTATCATCTTTTAGCCCTCTTCATAAAATCTTCTAAAATAAGACAAGCAGAAAGTGTATCAATCATTTTCTTTTGCTTCTTAGCATTCTTACCATTATCTCTAAGTATATTACTAGCCATAACAGTAGTAAGTCTTTCATCTATAAAATGAACACTCACATCACCAAGTTCTAAACACTCAAGAAGTCTATCACTTCTCTTAGTAGCAAAACCACTACTTCCATCCATATTCTTAGGAAGACCAATTACTAAATCAGTAATCTCATTTTCTTTAATTATTAAACTTATTTCTTTAGCCAAACTCTCATAATCTTCACTATTATAATTTATCAAACTAAGTGGACACGCAATTAAATTAGTTTTATCACTAATCGCAACACCACATCTTTTCGTACCTAAATCAAGTCCTAAATATCTCATCTATTTACCCAAATAATTATTAAAAAGCGCCATCAAAATTTCACTTGGACTAAACTTCTTAATCTTTCCTCTCGCATTTTTATGACTAGTTATATAAGACTCATCACCACTAAGTACATAACCAACTAACTGATTAGTCGCATTATATCCACATTCTTCTAAAGCACTAACAACTTCACTTATTTCAAGTAAAATAAGTTCTTGTCTAAGTTCTTTTATATCATATATACTTGTTTTATCCATACTTCACCTCAAGGTACGTATACATTGTACCAAAATAATTCAAAATAATCAATAAATCTAAACAAATTAACAAAATAAAAACCCCCACCAAAAGTAAATTTCAGTACTCAATCTATACTATCACAAAAAAAGACACAAAATATATAATATGTATATTTTGCGTCAAATATTTTCCATCTTACGGCGAATAAAATTAATCTTTCTCTATTTTTAGATATTCCTCAAAACTAAATCCCGGTCAAACGACTCACGCGTTTGACCTATCAGAAATGGGGTTTTCGTGCTGGTAAAATCCTAATTTATTTTGTAAACGTCGTTCCACTCACCTGTTCCGCTTAACACGATATTAGACGTGAGATAAACTGCAGGGCGGACACCAGAAGCAGTATAATGGACAATATTGTAGCCCAAATAACCAGAAGAAGTCACATACCACACATTAGCATAACGAGTAGAATAGAACCCAAAAGGAGAGCCCAACCAGTAGTAACTATTTGTACACAAATAGTTACTACTGTTACTTTTGCCAGGCGCAAGGCCTGCCATTACTGCCTCATCGGCAGTGAGTAATCCAACTTTCTCTGAAAGTGCACCATTACCATTTGTTGTATCATCTACAGTATATGCATCTGTTTTACTTGGACATACTAGTTCAGGTCCTGTTCCTCCCGCTGTCAAACTACTACTTGATGCTGTTATTCTTGCTGCTGTTCCATATAATGTAGCATTAGTTGCAAGTCCATCGCCTGTATAACTTCCATTTGCTGAGTTATAAGAAGAACTCTGATATCCTGCTTTAGCTAAACTTCTATCATAGCAAAAAGTATTATCTGCAATTTGTGAATCAACAGAGTTCATATTTGTTGTATACCATGATTCTAAAGTTGTTTTCATTGGGCTACTTGTTCCAAACCCTTGACTAAAATTAAGTGTATACATATACCCTACATATGCATTATTATTTGAACTCGAATTAAATGCATAATCTCCTATTTGTGTTCCTGTACCAGTCATTACTACCGCCTGTGATGAAGTTGGCGCTATTGTACCACTATAAAGTAGTTTTAAGGCGCCATCTCCTGCTATACTTACTATTCTCCAGTATATTCCATTAAATAGTAGCCAGTTATTATCTACTGCGCCTCTATAATAGTATGCTGTTCCATAAGTATCGGTTGTCGCAAACATTCCTTCATTAGTTGTTGCAGCTTGTGTAAAATTAGGTTCCGCTTTTGCTTCTATTGCCGCTTGACCACCATTATGTCCAAGTATATAGTCTTTGGCAAATACTATATTTTTTTCAACATTCATTTCACTATCAAATAAAGTATTACTGATATTTGATAAACCAGTAG
>CAYJKL010000014.1:22528-34462 GCA_964370755.1 uncultured Muribaculaceae bacterium | reverse complement strand
GATACGTTGAGTTGACTAGTACTAATAAATCGAGGATTTAACTATTTATATTTTTTAAATAGATGAGTGTTGCATTATCAGGTTTTTAAAGGACAAAATCCTTATTGGTGACGATAGCTTAGGAGATATACCTCTTCCCATACCGAACAGAGAAGTTAAGCCCTAATACGCCGACGATAGCGCAAGCAAAAATAGGTAGTCGCCATTTTTTTTTTGCAATAATTTAGTAAAATAAATGTAATTTTTTATTAAATATGTTTACAAGAAATTAGTTATACATTATAATTTAATTAGGTGATAAAAATGGAATATAAATATATATCTAAAAGTCTAGATGATACGCTAAGATTAGCTGAAAATATTGAAAGCGAAAAGTTTGAAAATATGATTATATGCTTAAATGGAGAGCTTGGATCAGGAAAAACTGTATTTACAAAAGGATTTGCGAGTGCACTTGGAATAGATGAGACTATTACAAGCCCAACATTCAATATTATTAAGGAATACACAGCAGGTGAATTACCTCTATATCATATGGACGTATATAGATTAGAAGATGGAAATGATGAAATCGGTATAGAAGATTACTTTTCTAAGGGAGGAGTATCTATTATAGAATGGTCAGAAATCATTGAAAATAAATTACCAACAGAAAGGTTAGATATCTTTATTAAAATTCATGATGAAAATACTAGAGTTATTAAACTATTTCCTCATGGTAAAATATATGAAGATATTTGTAGCACGGTTTTATAGATGAAAACACTATATATAAATACATGTACTAAAAAAATTATTATCAAAGTTTTTAACAAAAACAAAGTAATAAAAGAAGAAAGTATAACTGGACAGACTAATAATAGTCAGTTTATCATGCCTACAATTAAAAAAGCATTGGAAGATAACCTGCCAGATGAAATTATAGTAGCAAATGGTCCAGGATCATTTACTGGAGTAAGATTAGGTGTAACTATTGCTAAAACTATGGCATATATAAAAGATATTCCAATAAAAACGATAACAACTCTAGAAGAAATGGCAGTATCACTTAATTTAGAGCAAAAAATTGTAGCTCTAGAAGAAAATAATGGATATTTTGTAGCTATATTTAATAAAAATAATGAATTAATCGGAGACTATCAGTATTTAACTAAATTAGAATTTGAAAATTTTAGTCAGAAATACGACGTAAAAACAAACGTTACTATAGACGACTATAGATTAATTACTTATTGTAAAGAAAAAGAAAGTATAAATCCACATAAAGTTAATCCAATTTATGTAAAATTAATAGATGTAGAGAAAAAATGATTAGAAAAGCAGTTCAAGAAGATATTATATCAATAAATGAAATCGGAACATTATTAACAGAAGATTTTAAAGATGTTAATAATATTGAAAAATACATATCAGATAGCAATAAATTAGTAATAGTTTATGAAGATTTAGGATCTATAGTAGGTTTCTTAATAGTGCAGTTACTTCAAGATGAGATGGAAATATTAGATATTGCAGTTAAAGAAACTTATCAACAAAAAAAGATAGCAACAAAACTAATTAATTATTTGTTTGATAACTACAATATAGATACTTTTTTAGAAGTTAATATTAATAATGAAAAGGCAATAAATTTGTATAAAAAATTTAATTTTAAAATATTGTCAACTAGAAATAAATATTATAAAGATGAAGATGCTTATATAATGAAAAAGGAAAAAATATGAAAGATGTTTATATTTTGGCGGTAGAAACTACTTGTGATGAAACAAGTGTTGCTATCGTAAAAAATGGAAAAGAAGTTATTTCTGATACTATTCTAACACAAATGAAAACACATGAACAATTTGGTGGTGTAGTACCAGAAATAGCATCTAGAATGCACTGTGAAAATATTACTATGGTATTAGAACAAACTCTAAGACTAGGTAATTTTGATATAAATAATATCGATGCAGTAGCAGTAGCATATGCTCCAGGATTAATGGGGTCTTTATTAGTTGGAATAGAATTTGCCAAAACAATATCGTATATTCTAAATAAACCTCTCATTAAAGTTAATCACTTAATAGGTCATATATATGCCTCTAAGTTAGAATATGAATATAAGTTTCCTGCTTTAGCGTTAGTCGTAAGCGGAGGACATACCGAAATAGTAAAAATGAATAGTGATTATGATTTTGAAATGTTAGGATCTACTGTTGATGATGCAATAGGAGAGGCTTACGATAAAGTTGCTAGAGTTTTAGGTATACCATACCCAGGTGGACCAGGAGTAGAAAAAGCTGCATTGCTAGGAGAACATACTTACAATTTACCCAAACCAATGAATGATGATTCATACAACTTTAGTTACAGTGGACTTAAAAGCAGCGTAATAAATTTAGTTAACAACGAAAAAATGAGAGGAAATGAAATTAGAAAAAATGACCTCGCTAGAAGTTTTCAAGAAGTTGCAGTAGAACAAGTTACAAGAAAATTGGGCTTAGCAATGCAAAATACTAATATTAAAAATGTAATTGTAGCTGGAGGAGTATCTGCTAACAAATATTTAAGAAGCAAAGTAGAAGAAATTGTTATTAACAATGAAGGCAAATTACTAGTTCCAAGTTTTACATACTGTACAGACAATGCAGCAATGATAGGTGTAGCGGCATACCCACTATATATCAAAAAGGAATTTACAACACTTGCACTAAATGCAGTAAGCCACATTAATATTGTCAATTAAGAATAAAAACACCAGAAGATAAATATAGTGCAATTAGTAACCATAAAACATAAGGCAGATTTATTATAGCTGCTTTTTTATTTTCTAAGATAAATGTTAATAACATGTTAATAACAAGCATAATTAGTATTATTATCCATATAAGAGCAACTAAATACAATTTAAAATTAAAAAATATAAATGACCAAGTAACATTAAATATAAATTGAAAAATAAATGCCTTTACACACGAAGACGATTCATAGACAAGATATAAGGAATAACCCATCAGTAAATATAAAATACTCCATACTAACCCAAAAACATAGTTAGGAGGCATAAAAGGAGGTAAATTAATACCATATAAACTACTATCAATAAATAAAGAAGAAATAACACCTAAAATAAGAGGTAAAAATATAATAAAATAATTTTTTTTCATAAACTCATCCTTTATAAATAATATGAAAAAATAATATTAATAATACATAAATCATTTAATGTAGAAAGTAGACTTTTTGTAAATATTATGCTATAATGTAAACATGGGGCAGCATTGGCTTTCGACATATATGTATATGCATGATTGCAAGTAGTAGGCATACTTTAAATGCAACAAAAAATTAAATGACGAAACTAATACAGGTTTCGCTCCTAACATGAATTATTCATTTGCCTAATAGAAGGTTAAAGGAGCTCTTCTACCTATAATTTTTGTAGTATAGGATAGAGGATTATAAATACAAAATATAAGTAATATAGTGTTTGGATGTATTACTCGAAATTTTTCTAAACTTACTTTGTAATTAGGTTAGTCTTAAGCCATTTATAAAGGAAATTTTAAGTTAAGCTAAACTTGTAGATATTGTGTACTATAGTATATTGGACAGGGGTTCAATTCCCCTCTGCTCCACCATAGAGAGAATGATCGAACTAAATGTAGTTCGTTTTTTTATTGTATAGACATATCTAATTTACAAATAATCAAGACCTGAATAAGTTATAGTGAAGGGAGGACTAAATGGAAGAAACAATAACATTTGCAACTATGTTAATAACTACAATATGTGGTTATATTGCAACAAAAATACCGTGGATAAATAATAAAATAATTCCACTACAAAATATTTTAATTGGTCTTACTATATCTATAATATACTATATCAATACACAGGACTTTTCATACTCGGTAACAATGGCTGGAATATTTTCAACAGGGATTTATAGTATTGGTGATAATATAGCCGATATGATGAACCAAAAAAAAGCAGAAAGTGCAGTAATTGAAAATTAATGTTGCTAAAAAGTGAAAAACATTATAAAATATAAGTGGGTGATAATATGAGCGCATTAAGAGAAGCGGTAAATTCTTATATAAAAAATAATCCGGGCGGAGTAGCTTGGAGAGTAAACAGACACTGTGAAGTAGTAGAAAAACATCTAAACGCAAATGAAAAAATATTATTTGCATTTGTTGGTCAAAAAAATGACAGATTCTACGATATATTCACATCATGTGTAGTAGTACTTACTAACAAAAGAATAATAGTTGGACAAAAAAGAGTAGTATTTGGATATTTCTTAAAATCAATAACTCCAGATTTATTCAATGATTTACATGTATATTCAGGTATTATATGGGGAAAAGTAACTATTGATACTATGAAAGAAGTAGTAACTGTATCAAATGTATCTAAATTAGGTTTAGATGATATAGAAACTAATATTTCACAACATATGATGGTTGCAAAAAGAACTGCAAGAAAGCTAACAGACAGTAATAGTTCACTATGAAAAGAAAGTTATTAACATATATTATAATAATATTAATAGTATCAGTTGCAGCAATATATTTTTATTTCAAAGAAAAAAGTTATGAATATGAATATGAGATTGATAAATTTACAATAATAGAAAAATATGATGTTGATAATAATTATTATACATATGAAGTAAAAGGTGAAAATAAGTATAACTTTAATATTAGTGGGGAGTACTCAACTGAAAGAGGACTAATAACAATATTAAAAGAGAAAGATAATTGTTTAGAAGTAGATGGCAGTTTAAAATTTTATGAAATTTGTAAAAATGATTCTATATATGAATTTAAATACGAAATAGAAGAAACTAATATAAAAGAAGAATATAATAACATTAAGATATATGATTACTTTGATTATAACTTTTTAATATGGAATTATAGTGAATTTATAAAAGTATCTGAAGACAATAACGATATAATCGATTTATTAGACAAAGATGTTTATAATCCATCATTAATTCTAAATTTAGGAAACGAATTATTTATACCGAATTACGATGAAGAATACTACTTTAGTAGTTATTTTCTCATAGATTTTGAAACTGGAAAAACATCGAAAAAAGATATGACTAGCGAAATAAATTTTGATTTAACTTATACAAAATATGAAGATGATAAACTAACAATTTATGATAACAAAAATAATAAAGAATTTGATATTACTTTAAAAAATGGAGATATCAAGACTAGAAATAAAATAACATACTCAAATAATGAGCTTAATAACATGGATTTAAATATTTTTACTGATTATTATAGTGTAGAAGATAACAAATTAAAATATAAAATAGATGAATATGAAATTTGGTTAAACGATTTAGAAGTAAATAGTATCATATATCAAAAAGAAAATGATGTAATATTTTTAATAAAGAATAAATTATATCATTTTAATCCAAATAAAGGAGTAACTCTGTTGCTAGAATCTAAAGAGTGGGAATTTAATAACAATAATATAATATTTGTTAATTAACAAATTTTAAAAGTTATCATACCTTATACTAGGATGTGATAATATGTTTGATAGATATAAAGTTAAAAACGGAGATACACTATACTCAATAGCTAAAAATTTTAATACAAAAGTAGAGTACTTAAAAAATATAAATGATATATATTTTCTTGATAATATAAGAGAAGGAATGGATATAATTGTACCGATTAATAAAGAAAAATATTATAATTTGGTCAAAACAGAAAATCCAGATACTCTTTTAAATACTGCAAAAAGATATAACATAAATCCAAACTTGCTAGCTACTTTAAATGGCCTTGAAAAAGATGACTTTATATATTTAAATCAAGAGATACTTATTCCAAAAACAAATTATAGTTATTACATAGTTACCGAAGGAGACACACTTGATAGTGTATCTAATACCTTTAAAATAAGCAAAGATAGATTGCTTGCTCAAAATGAAACTATATATCTTTTACCAGGACAAGTAATTGTAAATAAGAAAATAAAATAATATAGATTAGAAATATTCTATATTTTTTTAATTTTTATAATGACTTTATTTGAAAAATTTGGTAATATTATATATAGTAAGAAGGGTTATATATGATACTAAGGAAACCATATGCATTTTTAATTAAGCATTTTAAGTTATTACACTTAATCTTATTAGGATTAGTAGTTTTTATTGTACTAGAAACAAAAGAAATATACACTTTTTTTGATAATTACGTTTCAAATGATTATTCAACAAATTTAACAGGCGACTTTAGTTCAATGTTCGTACCTGGAATGTTGATAGCTGCAATAATAATATTATTATTAATTTTAGTTGTTACAACATATTTACTTATACATAAAAATAAAAAACAAAAAATATATACAATATCAATAGTATTTTATATTGCTATCTTGGGCTTATTAATATATTTTATTACAATATTTAATACACTAGAACAAGGTGTAATAGATGCAGAGTCAGCAAGAATTTATAGAGACTTAGCATTTATGATATATTATCCACAATACATACTAACACCATTCTTTCTTATAAGAGGTCTAGGATTCAATGTTAAACAGTTCAATTTTAAAACTGATATGAAAGAACTAGAATTAAGCACATATGATAATGAAGAAATTGAAGTTAACATAGAATTTAATACATACAAAACTAAAAGAAATTTAAGAAGATACATAAGAGAATTTAGATACTATTTAAAAGAAAATTATGTAATGATAATTATAGTATCTGTTATAGCAGCTATATTTATAGGTTTTTCAATATATGATAACGTTATTACATACGGTGACACTAATTATAACGAAAAACAAGATTTTACTTATAGTTCATCAGTAATGAACATAAACCAAAGTTTTATAACAAATATTGATTTAGGAGGAAATACGCTTCCAAATGATTACTATTTTTTAGTAGTACAAATTACTATGGAAAACCCGGTAAACTATAATATTGATATAAATACAGATGACTTTAAATTAACATATAAAGATCAAAGTATTACTCCATCTATAAGCTACAGTGAATATTTTCTAGATTATGGCGCAGGACTTAATTCAGGAACATTAAGAGTAGATAGTAAGAATACATATGTGCTACCTTACATAATACCAAAAGAAGATATAAATAATGATTTCAAAATAAAACTATACAATTATACAGTAAAAACTGAGGATAATAGTTATTCATTATCAACAGTGATAAATTTAAACACATATAGCCTAAGTAGAAAATTATTAGTTGATACAGTTAAACTAGAAGAAAATCTAAGTTTAAGTACATCAAATCTAGGCGAATCATATTTTAAAATAAATAGTTTTGAAATAGACAATCCATATTACTATGACTATAGTATCTGTAATAACAATGATTGCAAAACATATAAAGATGTTATAAGCGCAAACTCAAATTCAACAAGTAATCAAAAAACACTTGTTGTACTTGATTATGAATTGTTACTTGATAGCGGAAGTATTTACGGAGCATCTAAACCCAGTATAAATTCATTTGTGAATAATTTTATAAATGTAGAGTATAGTTATAATGGAAATACTGTTAGAGAAGAAGTGAGCGCTATAGTAAAAGACAACTTACCAAATAAAGTAGCAATTACAGTAAATAAAGACGTAGAGAAAGCAGAAACTGTAAAAATAATTATAACTATTAGAAATAAAGAATACATTTATATCATAAAAAATTGACATTTGTCAAAAAATATAATAAAATAATATTGCTAGCAAAGCAATATTTCGGAACCATAGCCAAGTGGTAAGGCCAAGGTCTGCAACACCTTCATCGCCGGTTCAAATCCGGCTGGTTCCTCCAAATAAATAGTAACACTACACTCGTAGTGTTTTTTTATGTAAAGTTTCAAAGTATACCGTAAAAAATAAATAACAAATGAATAACGTATTGTTATTTTACAAAAATTAGGGTATAATTTTAATGATAGGAAGGGTATATGAATGCATACTATGATAGTATAAATAAAATGAAATTAAAATTTCAAAATTCTTTATTTGGAAAATTTTATTACAAAATACTAAAAAAACCACTTAAATTCATAGGTTCGATATTTAGTTGGACAATAATATTGATATTAATAATTGTATCAGTTTTTTTAGCATACTATTTTATTGCAAGTAATATATACTCTGCTAAAGGAGCAGGTTATGAACCAGCAGTATCACTATATACTATAGTAAGTCCAAGTATGGTACCGAATATAAATGTATATGATGTTGTGCTTGTAAATAAAGTAAGAGACCCATCAGAAATAGAAAAAGGCGATATTATATCGTATAATTCAAGTGACTTTAGAGAAGGTGAAGTAATTTCAGTAACTCATAGAGTTGTTGATGTAATGATTGATAATAATGGTAATTACAGTTATATTACAAAGGGAGATAATAATTATACCCGAGACCCTGTACCAGTTAACTATTCATCAATTATAGGCGAAGTTTCATTACGAATACCAAGACTTGGAGAAGTACAATTTTTCTTAGCTAGTGAAATAGGCTGGATAATAGTGGTAATAATACCCGCATTATTTGTAATAATTAAAGCAGTTATAAGAATAACAAGATTAGCTGAACTTGGAAAAAGAATACCGAAAGATAGTTTCTTGTTCCCTATTTTCAATAAGCCAATTTTATTATCATACGATAAAACGTTATATAAAGCACAAAAGAATGTTATAAAAATTGAAATAAGAGACAAAAAAACATCTTCTAAAAAAGAAAATGAATTAACAGTCTATAAAAAAGAAACAAATAATATAAACGATATATATGAAGATTTAAAAAATATTTCCAAAAAGTAGGAAATATTTTTTTATTTATCAGTTAGTTTTGATATTTCAAGTTTAGTAATATCAACACCAGTTTCGTCGTCAATAATTTTTATTGAATATTCACATATATCCATAACTAAATCAAGTATTGAATGCGGTACCATTCTAAGCCCACTTTCATAATGAGATAAAGTACAAGGCGCTATAAAAAGCATCTTAGCAAGCTGCGTCTGTGTGTATCCTCTTGACATTCTCATATAACGTAAATAAATTCCATACATAAAATCACCAAACCTATTATCTCAAAATAAAATGCATTAAAGAAAAAAGTGTTCAATATGTATAGTTCTAAAAAAACGAAAATACATTTGTAAAACATTAAAAAATATGATATTATATTAATAAGAATAAAGAGAGGCTATTAGTATGAAATTAAAAATATACGAATTAATTGATTTAATATGCGGTATTTGTACCGATAATTACAGTGCAGAAAATATCACTAATGAACTAGAATCAATTGATAAAAAAATTGAGTTTTTAAAAGAAAAGATAGCTGATCATCAAACAAAAATAGAAAGCAAAACTTATGAAAATTTAGAACTTAGACAAGAAGATGAGTTAGAAATAAAAAAATTAAAGAGTAAACTTAATAGAAATAAAGTTTCATTTAATGACATAAAAAGTAAGTTACAAGGAATAAAAAATAATAAAAACAAAGTTTATGATAATTTGGTAATAGCAAAAGAAAACAAAGAAATATACTCTGAGTTAATAAGAAATTTAACTAACAAATTAGTTTTATTAACCGAAGATAAAGAAGTATATGAAAAAATCATAAGGGAAAATGAAGTTAAACTAGATTTTTGGAACAATAAAACATTATCATATGAAGAAAAGTATCATGAGCTTGCTACAGAAGAAAACTTATTAAGATCTACTAAAGAAGATTTAGAAAATGAAATTTATCATATTAAAGAAAAAATTAGTGAACTTGAAAAAAGGCTAAATAGCAACAATAGTTACTTTGATTCAGAAAAAAAATCGGCTGATTTAAAAATAATATCACAAACAGAAGAAGAAATAAAAAAGTTAGAAACAAAAAAGTTGGAAATTCAAACAGAGTTAAGTTACTTAGTAAAAGAATTTAAAGACTACGTAAAAGAAGATAAATATTATGAAGCTAGTTTAAAATTATCTGAAATATGGGCAATAATTTACAGCATAAAATATACGCAAATCGATGATATAAATGAGTTGAAAGCAATATATAAAGAACTACAAAAAGAATACTTGATGCTTCAAAATAATATTAAAGTAAATAACTACGAATTAATAGGTCAAGAAGAAATAAATGATAGATTACATATTATTGAAATGCTAAAAGAAGAAAACCAACATGAAATAGAAAAAATAAAAGAAATAATTGAACAAATTACTTCAAAAAAATCAATAGATTTATGGAATACAATTAGTTCTCTAAAAATATCAGATGAATTAAAAGTACACTATGATAATGACTTAAATCATTTAGTAGAATATTCTTTAATACTAAATAACACAAGTTTGAAATATTTAGAAACTTATCAAGAAAAACTTATTAAAGAAAGTGAATTTCAAAAAAATAAATTAACAAACGGAAAAGTTATAGAAGATGAATCTAAAAAGTTAAAAGATATTGAGAGAATTAAAGAACTTACAGTATACCTAAATTTAATAAACAAAAAAATATCTGCTAAAAAAGAGTTTAGAGTTATTAAGCATGAGATAGAGTTACTATTATCATCTTTAGATTTTGAAGATATAAAAGTAGAAAAAACAAGAAAAGCACATAAAGTAATAAAGATAATTCATTTAGACACTACTACTAATGAAACAATAGAAATAAATAATGATATTACTATTGATGATTTATTAAAAATGACGGAGATATAATGAAAGAAAACACGATAATAGTACTAGATACTAATGAAAAATTTCTAATACTAAATGAATTATTCTATAATGAGAACAAATATTTTGTAGGAATCGGTATTAATGAAGATATGAGCATAAAAAGTAACAATATAAGGTTTTTTGAAATTGATAAAAGCCAAAAAGAATTAAATCTTTTCATAGTAGAAGACAATGCACTACTAGTAAAATTAATACAAATCGCAAAAAGATTGTAAAAAACACATAAAACTTACATAATTGTAAGTTTTTCTTATGAAATTTTGATATACTATGGTGAAGAGGAAGTATGGAAGTATTAAAAAAGTTTTTAAAGATATTAATCTTAATTGTATTATTACTATTTTCAGTTATAGGATATATAATTACATTTTTGTATGACATTACATTTAAAAAAAATAATAGTTCTATCTATAAAAATGAAATAAAAAGAATAAAAAAGGAATATGAAAAAACAACTAGGAAAGAAACAGTTGAGTTTACAACGCCAGAAGATAATCAAGAAAAAAAAGAAGTTAAAGTTAAAACTGAAAGTCTAACAGTAAGTAATGTAAAAACAATAAGTGAAAAAGAAGTATTAAAAGCATTAGAACGAGTATACGAAGAAAAAACAGAATTAAAAGTAGAAAAGTTTAACGAAAAAGAAAAAGAAGAATTTAAAGAGCTAACAATAATAATAACTCCTATTGTACAAGAATTATATGTGAGCCAAAAAATAACAAAAGAATACGAATTGGATATACTAATCGAATATATTTTAGAAAAAGAATTTAAAAAAGAAAAAAGCATAATCGGAGAATCTTTTTTAAATGCAGAAAAAAATATAAAATTAAAAAAAGAAGAGAAACAAAAAGAAGAAAAAGAAAAAAATCAAGTACATGCAGAATCTATTATAGAAGATTTATCTATAGAAGATAAAATTGAAATAATCACAGAATATCAAGAAACAAGAATTAAAACAAATGACGACTTTAATTTTGAACCTAGTAAAGTAAATATAGAAGAAACAATTAAAGAAATTGAAAAATTAGAAAATAATATATCAACAGAAGAAGTAATTATAACTGGAGCAGTAGTATTAGCGTCAGAAAATTTAAAAAAAGAAGAGACAAAAAAAGAAACAGATTTAGAAAAAATCGAAGCTGAAATAAAACCAGAAGAAAAAAAAGAAAATAAAACT
>CAYJKL010000014.1:0-22428 GCA_964370755.1 uncultured Muribaculaceae bacterium | reverse complement strand
TTTAGAAAAAATCGAAGCTGAAATAAAACCAGAAGAAAAAAAAGAAAATAAAACTAACACTGAGGAAAAATTTGAAGAGGAAGTAAGTAAGGAAAAATTTGAAGAGGAAGTAAGTAAGGAAAATAAATCAGAGGAAGAAAAGGAAGAAGAAAAACCAAATACGTACTCTAACGCAAAAAAAGAAATAGATTTAGCAAGTAAAGAACTCGAGGTAATAACAAACATATATTTCTTAGAAACAACAAAAGAAGTAATTGAAGACCGAGACTATTCAAAAGTAGAAGAAGAATTTACAAAACTTGAGTCAAAATTAGAAAAAATATTGTACAAAAATGATAAAGTAATTACAGACAAAGAAAGAAAAGAGATAGATGATTTAAATCAAAAGTTAGGATATTTAAAAGAAACAATTAAAACAACACAAAAAGAAGATTATAAAAGTTATAACAAATTTTTAGAAACAATAATTTCATACGAAGATAAATTAAAATTATTGGGAGAAATAAATAAAGAAGATAATGATAATTTTCATATGCTTAATAACTATCATTTAAATAAACTAAGTGACTTAAATTCAATTGATAATGAAAATGCAAAAAAAATAGAAAAAAAATTAATCAAGAACTCATTAAAAAACATAATGAGTATAAACGGTGGATTTTTAAGTTTTATCCCATTTATAAGAAATAGATATTATTCAAGCTTTTCTAAGACAATATTAGTAAATAGAAATTTAAAATATATGAAAAGTGTAATGCATAGAAATGATTATGTAGATGACTATGATTATGGTAAAGTAGAATATACAGTAGACGCACTAGAAGAAAATATGAATATTAATAAACAAAATTATGAATATATAAACGCAATAGATAGATTAGTTATGAATAATTATCCTGAAATGGCTCTTGATTTAGAATATAATATTTATAAATCAATGATAGAAGCAAATATTAATAAGAAAAACGAAAAATTAAATAAGAAATACAAATATTATGAAAAGACAAGGAAAAAAGGAAGAGTTAGGGTTAGAAAGTAATATGGAACTAAAGGAAATAGAAAAAAGTATAATAAAAAAATATCGAAAAGATATATGGAGAAAATTTACAAAAGCGGTAACAGATTATAAACTAATTAACGATAACGACAAAATAGCGGTATGTATTTCTGGGGGAAAAGATTCCTTTATACTAGCAAAATGCCTGCAAGAAATAAAAAAACATGGAAAAATAAAATTTGACTTAGAATATATATGTATGGATCCAGGTTATGATGAAGTAAGTTCAAAAAAGATAAAAGAAAATGCGGAAAAGTTAGGAATAAATTTAAATATCTTTAACACCAATATATTTGAAACTGTAAGTAAAATATCAGAAAAAGCTCCTTGTTATTTATGTGCAAGAATGAGAAGAGGTTATTTATATGATGAAGCGAAAAAAAGAGGGTGCAATAAAATTGCACTAGGTCATCACTATGACGATGTAATAGAAACTATACTACTCGGAATGCTATACGGAGGACAAATAGGAACAATGCTTCCGAAACTAAAAAGTCAAAACTTCGAAGGTTTAGAACTTATTAGGCCGCTTTACTTAGTAAGAGAAAAAAGTATAATATCATGGGCCAAATATACAAATATGAATTTCATTGGATGTGCTTGTAATCTAAAAGAAGAAGACTCTAAAAGAAAAGAAATAAAAGAACTTATTAAAGAATTATCACAAAAAAATGAATTTATTGAGGGTAATATATTTAAATCAGTAGAAAACATAAATCTAGGTCAAGTTATGGGTTACAAAAATAACAACTATATATACAACTACATCGAAGAATACGATTAATTATTTACAAATATTTTTTTACTTGATATAATAATAACATAAGTTACCAAGGTAGGAGGGTTAATATGCCAAAAGCAGTAGAAATATCTAGAAAAAAGGTAGTTAAGACAGCTGTAAAATTAATTAACTTAAACGGCTGGGAATCTCTTAATGCTAGAAGTTTAGCAAAAGAAATGGAAGTTTCAACAAAACCACTGTACAGAGTATTTGGTGGAATGGAAGAAATCAAAAAAGAAGTATACGAAGAAATATACAGGCAATACGATGAATTTATTAATAGTAGAATCGATAGTAAAAAAGCACTATTAACATTATGTATTGCGTATGTTGAGTTTGCTCAAAAGTATAAAAATTTATTTATTAGTTTATTTTTATCTAATAATTTAAATTGGCTAAATGTAAATGATGTATTAGACGAAAAATGGAATCAATCTACAATAATAAATTTAGTAAATAAACAAGGTTTAACATTTGAAGAAGCAAAAGATTTATTTATGAACATGTGGTTATTTTCAAATGGACTAGCTACACTTTTAGCAACAAATGAAATCGAAATGGAAGAAAAAGAAATAATGACAAAAATAATAAAAATATATAAACATTTTGTCAATTAAGGAAGTAGGAAAAAATGAAAAAAATATTAACAATAATAACTTTAGCAATAATGCTAACAGTAGGAAATGTATGCGCAGAAGAAGTAAATAACGACGTAATCTTATACATGTTTAGAGGAACTGGATGTGGTGGATGTGCAGCAGCGCTTGAAGAAATTAACAGTTTTGAAGGAAAGTATGATGAAGACTTTACACTTGTCACTATAGATGTTTGGAGTGGAAATGAAGATAACGGAGAATTATTCGCAGTTCTAAACAGTGAATTTGAAGGATCTGGAGCAATACCATTTTTCATAATTGGAGATTCGTTTTCAAGTGAAGGTTTTAATGATGAAGTACTTGAAGAAGCATTAAATGCTAAAACTGATCCAGATTATATTGACCATGTTGGAGACACAATGAAAGAACAAGGCGGAAGTTATGAACTAACTAATCTTGAAGAAGCAGCAAGGGATGAAGGTTTTACTTACTGGGAAGCAGGAGGAAGCCACGACGGTTTAATTGTACTAGGAATATTTGTAGTTGTAATTGGTGGAATAGTAGCTCTTATAGCGCTTCCAAATAGAAAAAAAAGTAAATAGAGTGTATATGAAGAAAGTACTAGCGGTATTAACAATTCTTATTGTTTCTTACACATATCAAGTATCTGCAGAGGAACTGCCAGAAATAACAGGTAGAGAAAAAGTAAACTTATATTTATTCAGAGGAGATGGATGTGGTTACTGTAAAGAAGCAGTTGATTATTTAAATGATTTAGAAGGAAAGTATGACAACTATTATAATGTTGTAGTATATGAAATAAATAACAATTCAAACAATTATGATCTATATAAATCTTTAATGGACCACTTTGGTCTAACTAGACTAGCGGTTCCGTTTGTAGTAGTAGGAGATAGTTTTAATTCTACAGGCTTCACTGGAACTACGGTAATAAATGCAGCATTAAATGCTTATGAAAATGTAAATTATATAGATTTAGTTAGTACTTATCAAACAAATTATAATGCAACAGCTGAAACCTTAGAAGAAGCTTGTTACAACGAAGGGATAACATATCATAAATATTCAAACTATATAAATGATAGAGAAATAGAAGTGCAAACTAACGATACGGATATAGCTGAAGAAAAAAGTGATTTAAAAACAGATAGTAATAGTGAAGCTAATGAAGAAAAAAAAGAAACAAACAGCACATTTATAATTGTAGGAACTATATCATTTCTTGTTATAGGAATAGGAGTTATAGTACATAATTATTTAAAGAACAAAAAAATGACTGAAATCTAATCAGTCATTTTTTGTGCTCTAATTTAAATTATGAGGATTTTCAAGGTAAACTCTATTACCGTTTAAATCAACGTTATATTTAACAATAATAGTTCCATCAGAACCAACAACTTCAATAGTAAGTGTATATCCAACCAAACCATTTCCGGTATTATTAAGTACAGCGTTTATACTTCTATTTACTGTTATATCAGTTGATAGATTAGGTATTTGATTTAATTCTAGTTGAATTTTTTCAGTCTCAGCATCAGCTATATTTAAAACAGGCTGTCTAATATCATTACTTTGATATAAATTAAGATCTAGTGCACAATTATTAACACCTACTATATAAGCAAGTATATTAGTTTGATCGTACTCTAAATTTCCATAACTACAAGTAGACGGTTCTACAGGTGGTGGTGTAGGTGTATCAACATTCCCAGTACCAATTACTAATTGTGTAACCTCAATTGCTTCGTTATTAGATGAATCTTTAGCACTTATTTTTATTTCGTGAGTTCCAATAGCGGTAAAACTGCCATAATTAATTGGAAGTCCATCAAGTCCAATACTTTCTAAAAATGCTATATTACATTGCTCTCCACTATTATCACCACAACTTGTAATAAAGTCATTAACATCATAAGTTTCTCCCTCATTAATAGTAACAGTATTTAGCACAAGTTCTGGTTTAGTAACATCTACAACTTTGAATAAAACTTCATATTCTTCATCGTGTATTATAACGATTGCATTATATACTCCAACTTTCTTTATGTCAACATCAGATGTATCAACTGAAATGTTTTCATCTTTTACACCACTAAGTTCAGTAAAGTAAAAATCAGTATCTGGTAGTTTAGAACCAACTTCAATACTAACAGTTTCACGTACGATTACAACTGCATCGTCAGGTATTTTATTATTAAACGACCTAGCAACAAAGAAACATACAATGATACCAATAACACAAATTACAATTACTATAATTGAAATAATTCTTTTTTTAGGATTATATACTTTCTCATTAAAAAATTTTTTAGCCATATTATCTACTCTCCACTAAGATAATAACACAAAAAAATAAAAATTTAAAGATATAAGATAAAAAAATTATAAATTTGTGTCAATATTATCTAGTTTTACATTTCCAAATATGTTATAATACATTAAGTGGTGGTTTCGCATGAAAAGAAAAAAATTCATAATACTAATAATACTAATTTTAATACTTATACCAATAAACGTATTGGCAGATACAAGCAGTGTAACAGATGCTATATTATCCCAAGAAGAGCTTGCTCAAAATAACTTGTGTAACACAGAAGCTCTTGGTTCAGTTAGACTAATAGGTATAGCAATATTTGTGGCAAAAATAATAATTCCAATAATAATAGTAGGTTTCGCAGCAGTTGATTTTATGAAAGCTATATTATCTGCAGATGATAAGGATATTTCAAAAGGATTTGCAAATTTATTAAAGAGATTTATAGCAGGAGTACTAATATTTTTTGCTCCCGCAATAATAAGTGTTATTTTGGAAAGTGTTCCGGGTGTAAGTGATATTAATGAAGAATATAATAAATGCACCGAGTGTATGTTTAATCCATATTCAGATAAATGTCAAGAATATATACAAAATATAGAATAAAAGAAAGGAGTGTGTATTAGATGTTTAGCGCATTTACAGATTTAATCGAATCTAGTTTTACTTCAATATTATTATTTGTTGATTCAGTGATTTTTTGGGCAATTTCAGAACTTTATGGCTTATATCTGCAGCTAGCTAATGTAAGATATTTTACAAACGATACAATTTCAGATTTAACCGATAGAATATATATAATAGTTGGTGTAATAGCATTATTTTTAGTAACCTATGCACTATTACAGGCAATAATAAATCCGGACGATACAAACAAAAATGCTGGTCCAGGTTTAATAAAAAGAATACTAATAGCTATTGTTGGTGTAACGCTTATTCCTGTTGGATTTAATTTTTTATATAACTTTCAATCAGCTTTATTAAGTGGTAATGTAATCACAAACTTCTTTATGGGAGATAATACTTATACTGAACAAGATGTATATTTAATCATCGAAGATGGACCAGGAGAAGATGGTGTAGAACCATCTTCAAAAAACCAATATTTTGTTTGTGATGTATGCGATGAAACAGATTGTCCATTGTATAATGTAAATATTTATTCTGAATTAGAAGCAGATAGTCAATGTAAATTAATGTACGGCGAAGAACACGGCCTAATTAAAGCAACAAACAAAATTGATGTTAGTGTAAAAACGCAAGAAATAGTGGGAAATGAAATGGCATTTTTATTATTATCAGGCTTTTTATATCCAACGCCTGGTTATGATCCAGATGATATTGGACCAAAAGATCCAGGAGATTATTTTGTAGATGACGTTGTAACAGGAGCTTCTATTGGTTGTACAATAGGAGCGGTAGGCGGAACTGTAGCAGGTGTTATTGTGACAGCAGGGGGAGTAATAGCATCGTATTATACTTCAGGAATAGTAGCAGCCGCAACAAAAGTGGGCTTAGGGATACTAAAAACCTCTGCTAGTGCATTGGTTGGATGTTTAACCCATGGAGCAGCAGGAGCTGGAATTGGAGTAATAGCAGGTGGTATTCACGCTGGTGTAGTATCTGCAACAACTCCAGATAATTACACATGGACAACAGCTACTTCAGATATGATAAACAATGGTGCATTTACTTATATAGCTGGATTTTCAGATAGTGTAGTAGATGGGTCATTGACATATCATCCTTTCATCTCAGGAATTGCCGGTGGGTTTATGTTTTATATGATATTTAGTTTCTGCTTAGATTTAGGAATTAGAGCAATAAAACTGGCGTTCTTACAATTAATTGCGCCAGTGCCATTTTTCTTAAGTATACTTCCCAAAAATAAAGATTTAATATCAAATTGGGTTAAAATAACACTATCTACATTTGCAGAAGTATTTGTCAGAATTGGTTGCTTAACAGGTGCAGCCTATTTCATAAAATTTCTAAACACAGATGCACTAGATGGACTTCCTAGTATAGGACAAGCGATAATTATTATGGGTATAATAGCATTTGCTAGACAATTACCAAAATTATTTGGAGAAATAACAGGTATTAAAGGTGATGGTTTAAAACTAGGAATCAAAGACAAACTAGCAGCAGGAGGAGCGTTTACAGCAGCAGCAGCAGCAGGAGGATTAGCGACAACAGCTTTACGTACTGGTGTAAGTCACTATAAAGCAAATAAAGATAACTGGAAAAATTTAGATGCCGCAGAAAGAAGAAAAATTGCTGGTAAAGCATTTGGAGATACTTTGTTAAGTGCGGGATCAGGTTTAGTAAGGGGTGGCTACGCAGCTAGAAATGCAAAAACATTTACAGATATAGCAACAGGGGCTGGGAAAGGCGCAACTGGTGTAAAAAAAGCAAAATACAGAAGACAATTGAAAAAAGAAAGACACGAACGAGACGGAACAAATACATTACATGATATGAGAAAATCAGCATCAAGATGGGTAGGTTATGATTCAGATTTAGAAACATTAGAATCTGATAATAAAGTATATCAAGAAGTAAAAACCGGTCTTGAAAAAGTTAAATCTACAGCAGCAACAGCTATGCAAGAAAATGTAATAGCTATGAGTGCAGAATACGCAAAAGAAGTAACCAGTGGAACAGAATTTGAACTAAATAAGTCATTTAAAGATCTAGAAATGATTAATGAAATGCTAAAGACAGAAAAATTTGATTCTTCGAAAGGAACCACAACAGATGCTGCTGATAATATAGTAGATTCTGGTTATTATAATGAAATGGCAAGATCCCTTATCGGAAATTGGAAAGATATAAAAATAGATAATGATGCAGATTTAGCCACTTTTAAAGCGGTTTTACAAAAAGCTCAAGAAGAAACATTGAAAAAGGGGCAAAACTTTTACACTTCAATTAGTCACTGGGATAATTTTGAAGAAGTTTTACAGGCGACTTTAGGTGAAATAAATAATCCAAATTACAAAACTGATGCTAAATTAAAAGGTTTAAGCAATAGTATTACTTCACAAACAGCAGATACAGTAAGGGTTATGAATGAAAATAAAACTCTTATAGAAAAATCTACAGGAGACACTATAGAAAACGTTACAAAAAATCTTATAACAGGAACAAGTTCTTTGGGATCAGCAAAAGGTGTTATAGGTAATATGGAGGATTCTATTAACGAAACAATGAAAGAAGTTAACAAATTAAAAAGCGCAGAGGCGCAAAAGAATAAAGAAAAAAGTGGGAAGGAGTAGTTAAAGAGTGAATGAATATATGATACCAGCAAATAGTAAAAAATCTCAGTTAATACTTGGTTTTTTTACAACACTAGATTTAATTTTATTTGGTTCAGGGTGCATAACAACGTTTTTGTTGCTACTCATACTAAATGACCCAGGAATTGGAGGAGTAATTATAATACTTCTTCCGGCGCTAATTACAGGTTTTTTAGTTCTTCCAGTAGTTAATTATCATAATATACTTCAGTTATTAACAAATATAATTAATTTTTATAAAAATAGAAGAAGGTATTATTGGAAAGGTTGGTGTACAAAAGATGAGTAGTATATTTAATAGTCAAAAATCTCAAACTGGTTCAATTTTCTCAGAAGATTGGTTACCTGTAAAACAAATAGTAAATGGGATGATTCAAACTGAGACTGGAGAAATAGTTACAGGTGTTAAAGTTCATCCTAAAAATATATTTATGCTAGATCAAGGAACTCAAAATGCTATTATTGGTAGACTTCAAAATTTTTATAATACAATAGATCATGAGTTTTGGCTTATTATTGCAGATAGACCAGTTGATATAAGCATATACTTATCTAAACTACAAGTATTATATAAAAATACTCCTGATCAAAATATAAGAAAATTAATAATGGAAGATATAACAAAGGCTAATTTATTTATGAGTAATGAATATAACGTAGTAGACACTGAATATTTCATTTTATTTAAAGAAAAAAGATTAGAGTTAATTCAAAAGAAACTACACAATTTAATAAGTGGACTAGCAAACTCAGGAATGCAGTCTATGCAAACTAGTAATGATGATTTAAGAATGATTTTAGATAATTTCCTAAATGATGGAGATAAAACAACAGTTGGGACGGTGATGTAATATGCCTAGATTTAAAAGTGAAGTAGCGCCAAAAGGTATTGAATTTAAACCAACAGAATTTAATTTCGGCACAAAATATTCAACTCTTCTGACAATTGTATCTTTTCCTAAAAAAATATATGCAGGTTATTTAAGTGAATTAATAAATTTGCCAGGTGTAAAATTAGCTGTAAAGCATATACCAATACATTTTGAGCAACTTAGAAAAATGTTAAACAAAGAAGTTGCTGATTTAAAAATCAGATTTCAAGGTGAAAAAGATAGAACGATTCAAGAAAGAATAAGACAAGATTATGAATCGCTTGAAGCATTTATTTCAATGCTTGCAGCAACACAAGCAAGAATCTTTGATTTTCAGCTTCATATAATGATTACTGGAAATAGTAAAGAAGAACTTGAAATCAGAAAAATGAATTTAAGAAGTTATTTAGAAGGAATGGGAATGCGTGGTGTAGCGCTGATGTTTGAACAAGAAAAAGTTTTAAAATCAATGTTACCAATATTTCCGGCACAAGATATAGAACAAAGAATTGGTACTCCAATACCTTCATCTACATGTGCAGCAATGTATCCATTTGTATTTGATAGTATCAAAGATCCTGGATACGCAACACTTCTTGGTGTAGATTATTCTGGTGGAGTGGTATTGTTCAATCAATTCTTATATCAAGAAAAAAATGAAAATAACAGAAACAATGCTAATATAATATTACTTGGAACATCTGGTTCAGGTAAGTCAACAGCAGCAAAACTACTTCTTAGAAATCATATCAGAAATGGATATAAAATAATAGCTATAGACCCAGAGGGTGAACTTGGAGATATGACTTATGCCTTAGGTGGAGATTTTATAGATCTTGGAAAAGGTGGAGACTTTGGACTTATCAATCCTCTAGAAATCGTAGTAGATGCAGATGAAGAAGAAATATTGCAAGGTCTTGGATATACAGTCTTAACAAGAACTATACAACAGTTAAAAGCATTTATGAAATATTATACACCATCTATCGAAGAAGATGTATTAACATTATTTAGTGAAGTGATACAAGATACATATAAAAGGTTTAAAATAGATTATAATACCAATTATACACAATTAACTAGCAAAGATTATCCAACATTTGATGATGTATATGCAACAATAAAAGGTAGATTATTATCTATGACAGACGCGACTCATGAAAGAGATGCAATGGAAAGGCTAGAACTTAAAGTTAGACCTTTAATAAAAGAATTAAGATATTATTTTACAGGTCATACAACACTTCAAATTGAAAGTGATTTCATAGTATTTAATACAAGAGAACTTATGAATAGTGACGAAAATATCAAAAATGCATTATTCTTTAACATACTTAAATATGCATGGGGTTTATGTTTAGATAAAACAGTAAATACAGTAATGATGGTAGATGAAGCACATACACTTTTAAGTGGTAAAAATGAGCTAGGAGCGGAATTTTTAGCACAAATACAACGTCGTAGTAGAAAATATAATACTGGTACAATGATTATTACTCAGCAGCCAACAGACTTTGCAGATCCAGCACTTATCATGCATGGTAAAGCAATTTTTGACAACGCCGCATATTACTTAGTAATGAACTTAAAGAAACAAGCAGTAGATGACTTGGCAAAATTAATAGATATTAACGATTCAGAAAAAGAAAGTGTTAAATACTATAACCAAGGACAAGCACTATTTGTTTGCGGTGGTAGAAGAATGCAAATTAATGTTGTAGTAACACCAGAAGAACTAGATTCATTTGGATCTGGCGGAGGACTATAATAGGGGTTTAAAAACCCTTTTTTTTGTGATATAATTTATATAAAAAAGGCGGTGAATTAAATGGATGAAGAAAATGATGAATTTATAGAAGAAAATAAAACTATAGATGAACCAATTGAATCTGAAAGTATTGATGAACCAACTGAAAACCTAGATAATAGTATTTCAAGTGACTTAAGCGAAGAAATAGAAGAACCTAAATATCAAAGACAGCCTAATCGATATGAAAAAGCGTTTACAAAAATAAATGGAGATAGAAACTTTTATGAAAAAAAGCAAAAAGAATTAGATAAAAAATATAATGAAGTAAAAAAAGAAAGACAGAATAACTTCAAAAAGAAAAAAAATGCTGATCCGAATATTCATAAAACAGATGGCTCAGATATGGAAAAAAAAGGAATTAAAGATAAAGCAAGAGATTTAATAAATCAGGGATCAGCTGCAAAAGATGTAATAACAAATAGAGCAAATGCAATTAAGACAAATGTGAACAATTTCTTACATCCAGTAGAAGCAACTAAGGCAGCGGGAAAAGCAAAAGTTAAAAATGCAGTAATTAGTTTCATAATGAAAAAACCATATGCCATAGCAGTAGTAGTAGGATTAATATTATTAATTGTAATAATTGCATTAATTTTATTCATAGTAGTTCTTGATAGTGAACATGAATATGGAGATACAGATCCTTCTGCATTATGTAACTTTAATAATACTGACGCTGACGGATACTGGTGGCCAGTTGGAAGTAATGCAACAGAAGTAAATGGTGTTATGATGGCAACAGGGACTCCTTTGCCAACTCGTATATCATCCGAATTTGGTCCGAGAAATACGGGTATAGAAGGTGCATCAACAAATCATGGTGGGGTTGATATAGCGAATACAGAATTTACTCAAGATTATCCAATTATAGCAACAGCTGATGGAGTAATAGAATTTGCAGGAACACTTGGTGGATATGGAGAATTTGTGAAAATTAATCATGGAGATAATATATATTCAGCATATGGTCACATGGCAACAGGCTCAATTATAGTTAGTGAAGGGGAAAGTGTAGAAGCAGGTCAAGTAATAGGTATTATGGGAACTACAGGAATTTCAGGTGGAATTCATTTACATTTTGAAATATACCAAGGAGGAGCAGCATCAACAAATAGAGTTGATCCTTTAAATTATATTTCACAAACTAATCCAAGACCAACTACTTCAACACTTGCGTATGTAAATAGTACAGATAATTTATGGTGGCCAATTGGTTCATGTGAATTAGATAGTTCAAGTAACAATTTTTATACAAATATAAATGTAGGTCCAGTACAAACTTGGACAAACGATTATGATTTTGACCAAGTAAGACAATATAGTAGTGGTCCAGGTATACATGGTGCATTGGATATACAACCTTCTTCACATGATTGTTCTGACGTTCCGATAATTGCAACAAGTGGAGGTACAGTAATTGAAGTAGTAGATTATATTACAGCCAATAAAAAAGACGATGCTTCAGTATCTGCATATGGAAATGAAGTTACTATAGACCATGGAAATGGACTATATTCAGTATATGCACACTTAAAATACGAAAAAGTAGATGGAACACCAGGAGTAATAGTAGAGGTAGGGGATACTGTCACCACTGGGCAAGTAATAGGATTTATGGGGAATACTGGAAATTCATCAGCAACTCATTTACACTTTGAACTAAGAGACGGAGCTAATTCATTTTCAAATGTAATAGATCCAGAATTATATATATCACCAACAGAGCCAACTCCAGGAAATATTACTTCACAAACTAGTGTATCATCACAGCCAGATTATTGTAATGTTAGTGATGATGGTTATAATATATTTGAACCTATGTTAACTAAAACAGAATTTGTACAAAAAATGAATGAGTTTTCTTCGAAATTGTATGAACCAAAAGCTTCAAACTTTGAAAAAAACTTTGTTCCATATGCTGAAGAAATATATGAAGCAGCAGTTAAAAATAATATAAGTCCCGAATTTTTGATTGCAAAAGCATCAATTGAATCAGCCAACTTCATATCTTGTGGTAGTTACAATTATTTTGGTTATGCTATACCAAATAACCAATCTACTTGTCCAAGTTATATGTTTGATGATTTTACGGATGCAATAGAAACAGTTGCGGGTACAATTAACAACTATATAACACCGGGAACGGATAGCTATGACACAATAAAAGGTAGAATGGATTTATATAAAAGTGGAGGATGTGACCCCTCAGGTTACGGCGAGGTAGGGTCGGCAACGTGGGTTATGTCCTTATATGGGTGGTTTGGCCACTATTTAGTAGGCCCATCATATTCGACATCCGGAACAGGAGGGTGTTACTATATAAAAGCATGGGTTGATATGGGATATATGCCACATACATATACGCAAAGTTATTATAATGATAGGTGTGCATCAAATACTTGTTCTTCACCAAGTGCAGCAGTTTCAGGATGCTCACCAACAACAACGTGTGAAAAATCAGATTATAATGCTTATGTAGTAAAAAGTAGATTTGATCAATGGGATTTATTCATTTCATAAACTTTAGGAGGAAAAATGAAAAATAAGATATTTTTAACTATCGCAATAGTAATAATGATATTAATCATACTAATTGCTCTGTTATTAACTTCCTCAGAAGAGGAAGAAGGCCAACTAGATTTAAATGAACCGAATTCTTCAGAAAATCAGACAAATATTGAAATAACAGAGTTAACTAACCATAGCAAATATTTTATAATAAATGAGATATTAACAAATTACTATAAATCGATTAATTCTAAGAATGAAGAAAAAATTTTTAATTATCTAAGTTTAGAATTTATTGAAAAAGAAGGTGTAAATTACAATAACATAGAAAATAAAGTACAATTTTATGAAAAAAACTACTCGTACAATATAACAGAAATAAAAACAGCAAGGATAAGCAATAGTTATATTGCTTACATATTAAAAACAGATTTAATAGAAAATGCAATGGATGAAATACTTGTAGATGAAAAAATTACAACGTATCACATAATATTTTTAGATGAAAAAAATTTCACATTTTCAATCTACCCAATAGATAAACATTTTTTTGATCAAGAAAAATTAAATACAGACGAATTTAAGTATGATTCAATTACAAAAAACAATTATAATAATTATAATATAATTAACATTTCTAATAGTCTAATAGTAGATATGTATTTTCAAAATCTTAAATACACATATTATTACTTAAATGATAAAACAATTTTAGAAAATATTACAGAAGAATTAAAAATTAACGAACTATCAATAATAAGAAAATATAATATTGATGAAAACTATAAAAAAATAATAATATATGATAATTATGACCAAGAAATTACGTTTAATATTTCAAGTGTTTTAAATTATACCGTAGACATTAATTAAAGGAGAAAAATTGAGTAATAACAAGAAAATTGTAACTGTAATAGTTCTAATATTTATTAGCATATTACTTCTAGTAATATTATTTTATAAAGAAGAAGATACAATAATTAATCAAAATAATAACAATAATCAAGAAATTGAATTTGAAGAATCATTATTAGAAGCGGAAAATATTATTCAATTAAATGATTTAGAAAATCATAATGAATATTTCTTAGTTCAAGAAGCAATAAATAAATATATTTTAAGTATGATAAATAGAGATACTGAAGAAACAATAGAATTTTTAAATAACAATTATATTATGAAAAAAAATATAACAGAAAATAATATTTATGATAATATAAATTACTATAATTCAGATTATGAGTATTCAATAAATAAAATAAAAACATCTAATATATCTAATACAAACATTGTATATATAGTAGAATGTATATTTGTAAAAAATGAAGTGACGGAAGATATGTATACAATACGAGGTGAAGAAAAAAATGAATATTATGTTATTCATTTCGATACTAGCAATAACACATTATCAATTACGCCAACTGATCAAACAATAATTAATAAAAATGAAATAACAGAAAATGATGCAAATTATACCATTTTGACAAGTCAAAACAGCGGTAATTTAATTTTTGATTATACGAGTATAACAGACAAAATGTTAACTGAATTATACTTCTATCACTTTAAAACAAAATATTTGTATCAAAGTGATTATGTAAATTATGAAAATAACGACAATGTAAATAAAAATTTATCATTGAGTAGTTCAATTTTATCATATGAAATTTCAAATGATAAAAGTAGTATAATAATAAGAACTAATGACAATATAGAATTAATTTATTCTATAGATTCAGTGTTAAATTATTTTGTAACAATTAATTAAAACATATAGTTAAAAAAGAAAAAGTATAGTATAATACTTTTATTGGAGGAAAAACATGAAATTTAAAGTGGAACCAAAAGATTTTTTAATATTTATTGGATATGCAGTAGCGCTCTTATATCTATGTGCAATATTAGTATTAAATTTAACATCATTTGCAAATAGTGGAGAGTTTTATGGGTTTTTACCTTTCAAAGCATTTACCCCAGACTATTTTCCTGCAACAATGACTGTTTTCTTTGGCGCGGTAATATTGATATTTACAAGTGTATCTAGCTATATTTTTGACAAAGAAAAAGGTAAAGGTGTAGGCCTTAAAGTTGAAAAAAAAGGTGGAGGAGATGGATACTCAAAGTGGTCAAGTGAAAAAGATATCATTGCACAAAAAGGAGTAGAAAAGGTAATTCCAAGTGACATGCAAGTAACAGCAGCAGGAGTACCACTAATTAGTAACGATAAAGGTATATATGTTGATAACGGACAGTATCATAATTTAGTACTAGGATCTACCGGTTCTGGTAAAACAGTATGTTTAGTTAAGCCAATGGTTAATTTATTAGCTAGAAAAGGCGAAAGCATGGTTATTACTGATCCAAAAGGAGAGTTATATAAAGATACGGCTGAAAGTTTAAAAGCTAAAGGTTATAATATAGTTCTTCTAAATTTTAGGGAACCTCAAAAAGGTAATGCATGGAACCCATTATCATTACCTTATTTATATCATAAAGAAGGTAATAGAGATAAATCTATAGAATTATTAAATGACGTAGCTCTTAATATCTTATATGATGAAGGTAATAAAAACGATCCATTTTGGGAAAAAACAGCTTCAGATTACTTTGCAGGTATAACACTTGGTTTATTTGAAGATGCAAATGAAAAAGAAGTAAACTTAAATAGTATAAATTACATGAGTACAATAGGCGAAGAAAGATACGCAGCAAACAGTACCTATGTTAAAGAATATTTTACCTTAAAAGGAGAAAGCTCTAAACCGTATATACTTGCATCTGCAACTATAAGTGCTCCTAATGAAACAAAAGGAAGTATTTTATCAACATTTAGACAAAAAATATCAATGTTTTCAACTAAAGAAAATCTAAGCGAAATGTTATCGTTCAGTGACTTTGATATGAGAGACATTGGTCGTAAAAAAACTGCGGTATTTTTAGTAATACATGATGAAAAAAAGACATATCACAGCTTAATGACAATATTTATTAAACAGTGTTACGAAACACTTATTGATGTTGCTCACGAACATGAAGGAAAACTTCCGTTTAGAACAAACTTTATATTAGATGAATTTGCGAATATGCCAGCTCTTAAGGATGTAGACGCTATGGTATCGGCAGCAAGAAGTAGAGATATACGATTTACGTTTATTATACAAAACTTTGCACAGTTATCAGCAGTTTATGGTGAGCATATAGCAGAAATTATAAAAGGTAACTGTGGTAACCTAATATACTTAATCTCTACGGAAATGAAAGCATTAGAAGAAATTAGTAAAATGTGTGGTGAAGTTAAATCGAAAGAAAAAGATAAAACAGCATCTACACCACTTATAACAGTATCGGATTTACAAAAACTAAAATTATTCCAGGCGATAATAATAAGGTTAAGAACAAATCCGTTTAAAACACAACTTAAACCTAGTTTTAAAATAAATTGGGGAGAAGATTTCCCACAAGCAACTTATCCTTTAAGAACTTTACAAGAAGTAAAAATGTTTGATGTAAAAAAATATGTAACAGAAGAAAAGAAAAAACAAGCTTTAGAAAATGGGGGAAATCCTAATAGCCCAATGGGCGGTGGATTTAATCCGTTTATGGGTGGTATGGGTTCAAATCCGTTTGCGTCAAATCCATTCGGTTCAAACCCATTTGCATCAAATCCATTTGGTCCAAGTACAGGTGCATCAAATCCATTTGCACCAAAGCCTAGTGCTCCAAATCAAGGGATGAATAATCCGTTTGCGCCAAGTCCAAGTGGACCAAACCAAGATAATAAGCCACTTGGAAATATAGACATTGATGAAATGATGAAAGATATTGATCGTAAACTAAAAGAACTAGACGAGCAAGAAAAACTTGAAAAAGAAAAGCTTGAAAAAGAAAGACTTGAAAAAGAAGAAAAGGCAAAAGCTGCGCAAGCAGAAGAACTATTAGAAGAAAAACCAACAGTGAATGTTGATGTTGATAGTAAAATAGTAGCTGATAAAGTAGTATCTGATGATGAATTTTTCGATGATTTTTTCGAATAAAAGTAGCCACTAGGCTATTTTTTTATTCTCATGCTAAATTCTTGCATAATATATATTAGTGATTATTATGAAAAGAATACATATAAGTGAGTATAATGAAAGATTAGGTATACTAATAGATGTAAGACATCCACTTGATTATAAGTCTGAAGAACATCACCATGTAAGTAAAAATATACATTATCAAAAACTAATAGCGGGTCATAATACATATTTAAATAAAAATGATAAATATTTTATAACATGCTATAAAGGAATCGTTAGTAAGAAAACTGTGATAAATTTAGAATATTTAGGCTATGATGTAACACAAGTATATTATTAATATATATTTTTGGAAAGAAATAGTGTATAATTAATATATGGAAGAATTGTTTATAGATATTAACATGTACGTAGAAAAATTTTTATTAGATGCTGGAATATTAGCACCTATTTTTTCAAGTATACTGATATTAGTTGAATCATTCTTGCCTATGTTACCACTTGTGTTATTTATATCGATAAATTTCGTAGCGTTTGGATCATTTTTTGGTTTTATAATATCGTGGATACTATCAGTAATAGCAAGTTTTATTGTATATTTATTAGTGCGTAAAGGTTTACATAAATGGTTTACAAAAAAAGTGGAAAATAGTAAAAAAATGACACAAATATACAAATTTGTTAACAATATAGAACTTACTAAGTTAACAGTAATTATGGCACTTCCATTAACCCCATCGTCATTAGTGAATTTGGCAGCAGGTTTATCAAATATTTCTAAAAGAAAGTATTTAACTGCATTAATAATAAGTAAAATGTTTATTGTCATATTTTGGGGATTTTTAGGAACTGGTTTACTAGAAACGTTTACAAATCCTCTAAAAATACTTCAAGTAGGAGTAATGTTGGTGGCATCGTACATAATTAGTTATTTTGTTAGCAAAAAATTAAAAATTAAGTTATAATATATTAAAAGGAGAAGATAAAAATGAATGAATTTTGGAAAGACGTAATAATAGCAGCTATAATAATAGTATTAACAGTTATTTTGAATAAAGTAATTGATAAAATAATAAATAGGTTAATATTAAAAAAGAATAATAAACAATTAACAACAGTTTTAATATTTGTGAAAAGAATCAAAAGTGTTATAGTATATGTACTAGGTTTATTAATAGCGCTTGCTCAATTTTCTGCATTAACATCTATGTCGATAACTATATTGTCATCACTAGGTATTTTAGCAGGGATAATAGGGTTTGCAGGACAAGAAGCTCTAAGTAATTTCTTTGGCAGTTTGGAATTAGTAACAAGTAAACCGTTTAACGTTGGAGACTTTATTAAAATACCAGAATTAAACCTAATGGGAACAGTTGAAGAAATATCAATGAGACACACAATACTAAAAACAATAAATAATCAAAGAGAAGTACTGCCTAATAGCACACTTAATAAACTAGCAATAGAAAATAACGATTTTGTTGATAATGAAATAGTATTGTTTTCTGAATATCAAGTTTCATATAATACTAATATAGAAAAAGCAATAGAGATTATTAAAGAAGAACTTGAAACCGTTTGTAAAGAAAGCGCAAGTAATTTAAGCAAAGATATTGAATTTCCTAAAGTAAGAGTAATATCTTGGGAATCATCTGGAATAAAACTTAGAGCATGGGTCTGGGGAAAAAATTCTAGTGAAGCATATGAAAATATGTGGGAACTAAATAAAAAACTAAAAATAAGATTTGATAAAGAAAAAATTGAAATTCCTTATGATTATGTAAATGTTATAATGAAAAAACAATAAAAATACGTAAAAAATATAGAAATTAAGTAAAAACATTTGTGTTTTTTCTTTTTTTATGATAGAATCTAAGGTGCAATTAGCTTTATAATTGCAGTTTTGTGGGAGGGAATGCGGATTAGCCCATACCACATAACGCGGAAAACAAATAATTATAGGAGGTGTTTTACGTGGCAAAAGAAGTCGTAAAAAAAATAAAAATTCAAATACCTGCTGGAAAAGCTACACCTGCTCCACCTGTTGGAACAGTTCTAGGGCCTGCTGGTATAAACCTACAAGAATTCTGTACAAGATTCAATGACGCTACTCGTGATAAAATGGGAGACGTTGTTCCTTGTGAAATTTCAATTTTTGATGACCGTAGTTTTGATTTCATTCTTAAAACTGCACCAGCTGCATTCTTATTAATGAAAGCTGCTAAAATTCAAAAAGGATCTAAGAAAGGTGCCAACGAAATCGTTGCAACTATTTCTAAAGAAGATTTAAGAAAAATAGCAGAAGAAAAAATGGTTGATTTAAACGCTAACGATGTTGATGCAGCTATGAATATCATTGCTGGTACAGCTCGTAACATGGGAATTGCTATTAAAGGTTTAAATGATTCTGAACTTGCTGAACAATCTAAAGAAGCTTCTAAAGAAGAAGCTGACAGAGCAAAAAGAGAAGCAGACTTAGAAAAAATGGAAGCTGAAGCAATCGAAAATGCTAACAAAGAACTTGAAGAAGTTCCAGTAGCTGGCGAAGAAAACAAAGAAGAAGAATAAAATTTTATAAAATAATATAAAATCCGCTAATAAACCACAGTTAGGAGGAATATACACGTGAAAAAACATGGTAAAAAATATGTGGAAGCATTAAATAGTATTGATGCAAACAAATTATATACTGGTGCTGAGGCTGTTGAATTAGTTAAGAAAACTGCTACTACAAAGTTCGATGGAACTATTGAAATAGCATTTAACTTAAATATTGACGCTAAAAAATCAGATCAAGGACTTAGAGGTTCTTTAGTTTTACCAAACGGTACAGGAAAAACTAAAAAAGTTTTAGTTATTGCTAAAGGTGCTTTAGCTGAAGAAGCAAAAGCTGCTGGAGCAGATATCGTTGGAGATAAAGAAATTCTTGAAAAAATCAAAACTGAAAACTGGTTTGATTTTGATGTAATAGTAGCTACACCAGACATGATGCCTGAAGTTGGTAAAATTGGTAATGTTTTAGGACCAAGAGGATTAATGCCTAATCCAAAAGTTGGAACTGTTACACCAAAACCAGCTGAAGCTGTTAAAAACATTAAAGGTGGTATGGTTGCATATAAAAACGATACTTACGGAAATGTTCATACAATAGTTGGTAAAGCATCATTTGATAATGAAAAATTATTAGAAAACATAAACTATGTTGTATCAACAATTACTAAGGCTAAACCTACAGCAGTTAAAGGAACGTTTATTAAATCAATTACTTTAACTTCTACAATGGGACCTGGTATTAAACTTGATAAAAATAGTTTTGACATTTAATTAAAGTTATATTATAATAACGAATAGAAAAGCGATTCACCGAAGAAAGTAGGGAACCAAATACGGTTTTAATCATCCTACCGAGGGAACTTAAAAAACTTTCTGTCTTTTAAGCTTCCTCTTTAATGGAAGCTTTTTTATATAAAAAAAGGAGGATTATATGGCAAGTCAAAAAATTCTTGAAGGTAAGACGCTTGTTGTAAACGAAATAGTTGATAAAATTAAAAATAGTGAATCAGTTATTATGTTTCAATATCAAGGTTTAACAGTTTCTGAATTAACTGAACTTAGAAAAGAATTATTCAAAATAGATTCTGAAATAAAGATTTACAAAAACACTTTACTTAAAAGAGCTATGGATGAATTAGAACTTAATGTTGACGAATTTTTAGCTGGACCTAATGCAATTTTATTTGGTAAAGATTTACTTGAACCAATTAAAGTTATATCAGAATTCGCTAAGAAAAATAAAAAAGTTGACATCAGAGTTGGTGTTATAAGTGGTTCAGTTGCTGATAAAACAGTTATAAGAGAATACGCTGATATACCATCAAGAGAAGGATTACTTACTATGCTTGCTGGAGGCATGATCCAGTACGTTAGAGATTTAGCAATTGGTTTAGATCTTTATGCCAAAGACTTAGAAGGGAAGGATGAATAATATGGCAAAATTTACAAAAGACGAGTTCATTAATGGACTTAAAGAAATGACTATTCTTGAAGTTAAAGAATTAGTTGACGCAATGAAAGAAGAGTTTGGAGTTGACCCATCTGCTGTAGCTGCTGCACCTGCTGCTGCTGCTGCTGTTGAAGAAGGACCTTCAAGCAAAACTGTAGTTTTAAAATCTGCAGGAGCTAACAAAATAGCTGTTATCAAAATTTTAAAAGAAATTACTGGTTTAGGTTTAGTTGAAGCTAAAGCTCTAGCTGACAACGGTGGTAACGTTAAAGAAAACGTTCCTGCTGCTGACGCTGAAGCTATCAAAACTCAATTAACTGAAGCTGGTGCTGAAATCGAATTAGCTTAATTCAAAATAAATTAGAATGTTTCAAACATTCTTTTTTTATGAAGCAAAAAATTTAAATATTATTAAGATTATATTTAGAAATTAAAAATAATATGATATAATTAAAATCGGAAGGAGTATGACAATGAAAGAGTTTAAATTAAATACAGGAATAATTTCAGTTATGATATTGGCAACTCTATTTACAGGATGGACAGTTTTATTATTGGTAGTAGGAATTGTTGTAATAACAAATTCAAGCGAAACTGTAAAAAATCTGCTTATTAAAACTATAGCTTTGCTTGTAGGGTGCTTATTATTTGATGTAGCATGGGATATTATTGTAAGTGGTATTAGTGTAATAGAAAGTGCTATAGATAGTCTGTTTATGATACTATACGAACTTGAAATAGAAGCTGAAAAACCAGAGTTTCTTACTACTTTATTTGATGGTATTATATATAATATAACACCAGTTATTTCGAATATAGTTTCATTTGCGATTGTGTTTGCGAAGTTCTCATTTATTATAAACGAATTAACTAATAAAGCTGGTAAAAAGCCATTTAGTAAAATAGATGAATATTTAAATAATGTTGTAAATTATATCAATAATAATTTTAATTCAGTAAATCTAACAAATGCAGCACCTGGAACAAATGTTGTAAATCAACAACAAATGCAACAAGCGCCAGTACAAGCACAAGCACAAGTTATTCAACCTGCAAATAATAATATAAATTAATTACTGTATTAATAAAAAACAGTTGACAAAATACTATGTAAAGTGATATAGTATAAATGCAATTTTATT
>CAYJKL010000013.1:0-35077 GCA_964370755.1 uncultured Muribaculaceae bacterium | reverse complement strand
GCTAAATATATAATTGCTGAGTGGATAAGCGATAATGCTTTTTATAGAAAGTATATAAGAGATAATATATTTAAGTTTGGGTCTGTTGTAACTAAAAAGAAAAAAGATGCAGTAGATGAAAATAAAACATATGAAATGTATTACGAATTTAGTGAGAAAATTAGTTATGCTAAAGCACATAGAATTTTAGCACTAAATAGAGCAGAAAATGAAAAGATTATAAGTGTATCACTTGATTATGACAAAACTAGGATATTAGACTTTTTAGAGAAAAAAATAATTAAAAATAATGATAGTTTTGTAGCTAATGAAGTTAAAGATGCTATAGCAGATTCTTTTAAAAGATTAATATATCCATCAGTTGAAAGAGAAATAAGAAGTGAACTTAAAGAAAATGCAGATGTTAAAGCTATTGAAAACTTTAGTGAAAATTTAAAAAATTTACTTATGCAGCCACCAATGAGAGAAAAAATTATTTTAGCGCTTGATCCAGCATACAGAACAGGTTGTAAACTTGCTGTTTTAGATAGAAATGGGAAGGTTTTAGATATATCTGTAATATATCCCCATGAACCTAAAAATGACAAAGTAGGTAGTGCTAAAAAAGTTTTAGAACTTCTTGATAAATATAATGTAGATATAGTAGCAATTGGTAATGGAACAGCATCACGTGAGTCAGAAGAGTTTATAGCAGGATTAATTGATTCATCAAACTCTAAATCACAGTACATAATAGTAAATGAAGCAGGAGCATCAGTATACTCAGCAAGTAAACTTGCTATAAGTGAGTTTCCAGATTACTCAGTTGAGCAAAGAAGTGCAGTTTCAATTGGTAGAAGACTTCAAGATCCATTATCAGAGCTTGTTAAAATAGATCCTGAATCAATAGGTGTAGGGTTATATCAGCATGATGTTGCAAATAAGCTATTAAAAGAGTCACTTGACTTTGTAGTACTATCATCAGTTAATAGTGTTGGCGTAGATGTAAATACAGCAAGTGTTGCCCTTTTTAAATATGTATCAGGTGTAACAAGTAAAATGGCTGAAAAGTTAATTACTTATAGAGAAAAAAGTAAAAAGATTTTATCAAGAGAAGAACTTAAGAAAATATTAAGTGAAAAAGTTTATGAGCAAGCAATAGGTTTCATGAGAATAAATGATGGAAAAAATGCACTTGATGCAACTGCAATACATCCAGAAAGTTATGATATTGCACTTAAAATACTTGAAGATAATAATTTAGAAATTGTTGATTTAGGTACTGAGAAAATAACTAAAATAAATTTTGTAAATAAATATGATATTGATAATTATACATTTGAAGATATAGTTGATTCATTTAAAAAACCTAAAAGAGACCCAAGAGATGAGTTTGATAAACCAATACTTAAATCTTCAATTTTAAAACTTGAAGATTTAAAAGTAGGAGACGAGCTGCAAGGTACAGTTAGAAATGTTATTGACTTTGGTGCTTTTGTAGATATTGGTCTTAAAAATGATGGACTTGTTCATATTTCTAAAATTACTAAAGAGTTTATAAAGCATCCATCAGAAGTTTTAGCGATAGGGCAAATTATTACGTGTTACGTTGAAAAAATTGATTTAGAAAAGAAAAAAGTTTCACTTACAATGTTAGGAGAATAGTTTATGAAAATAAAAAGTTTAGTTCTTATATGTGGTTTACTATTATGCGCAACTGGATGCTTTAATAGTAAAGAAAGTCTAGTATGTTCTACAACTGAGGTAATAGATAAATATGAATTTAATGTTGATTACAGTTATGAGTTTACTGATGATGGAAAAACTTTAGTAGGATCTTCAATTAAAACATCGCTTCCTGGAGAAACTGATGAAGAAGTTTTAACAGAACTTGAAAAAGTATGTGATGTATATATTGGTACACAAGGAATAGAGTGTACAATGAATATTAACCCAGGAGAGTACCAAGCACTTATTACTGTAGACATTAATAAAGTTCAGCTTGATACACTAAGAACAATGAATCTTGAAGATATTACGTATGACGAAACAAAAGAAAATTTAAATGATGCAGGATATACCTGTAAGTAGGAAAGAGGAAAAAAATTATGAAAACAAAATTATTTATATTACTAGGAGCAAGTGCACTACTTGTAACTGGGTGCGAAAGCGAAGAAACAAAAGAAAAAGAAGTAGAAGAAAAAACATTATCATGTTCAGCAGTAAATCCAGATGGTATGGAAGGTGTAGAATCTATAATCGAAGCTAAATACGAAGGTGATGAAATGGTTAACCATATTATTACAACAAACGTAGACCTTGGAGTAGAAGTAGAAGTAACGGATGAAGAGTTAAGTGAAGACTGCGCAGAGTATGCTGGAATTGAAGGTGTAACATGTGACGTTAGTATAAGCGGAACTATATACACACTAAGTCTAGATTATGACTTAACTAAAACAACTGATGAATTTTTAGATGAAGATGGTTTTACTAAAGAAAACTATAGTGATTATAAAAAAGGTTTAGAAGACGCAAGTTATACTTGTAAATAAGTACTTTAAAAAAGTGCTTTTTTCTTTGAAAAAAACTATTTTTTTAGTATAATAAATCTCACCTAGGAGATTTATGACATTTACTAAAGAAGATTACGAAAAATTAAGACTACATAAGTTAGGTACAGGTATTAAAGGTACTTGTTATTTACATGATAAAAAATATGTTTTAAAAGAGTATCATGTTAAATGTGATAAAAATTATGTAAGTAAAATAGATCGTTTGTTAGGCAAAAAATATGAAGGTTTTTATTTTCCAAAAGATTTTTATTACGTAGATAATAAGGTATATGGACACTTTTGTGATTATGCAGATGGAATAAGTTTATATGATATGAATAAAAATAATAATCTTGATTATTCATTTATAGACTTTGTAGAAGCATTACAAAATTTTGAAGAAAATTTAAAATTTTTAGTAAAAGACAAAATCCAAATATTTGATATTAACAGTGGTAATATCATGTACACTACCTCTAAAGAAATAGTAGCGGTAGATACAGATGAATATTTTATAAGTGATGATGTAACTCTAATTAGGCAGTATCAAGAACTAACAAGAGGTTTTTATCGCTCGCTATTCATAAGGGACTTTCCATTTTATTTAAATGAAAACTACGTAGTAGAAGGTATGCTTATAAATGGATTTGTTAGAACTATTTGTGAAAATAATATTCCTACAAGTATAGTATTACTTCACATAAAAGACTATTATGAATACTTATCAAGCGAGAAAATAACAACTTTAGAAGATTATGTAAAAGTTTCAAAAAAAGTTTAGTTTATCTATAACTTTTTTTGTGGTAAAATAAAGAAAAAGGAGAAGTAAAAAAATGAATGTTGAAATAGTAAGATTAGATGATAATGGTAGAGGAATAGGTTATATAGACGGTAAGATAGTATTTATTCCTAAAACACTTCCAGGAGATATAGTAAACGTAGAGAAAACGCTAGATAAGAAAAAATATAGTGAAGGAGTAGTAACTAAGTATATAAAAAATAGTAGCGATAAAATAGATTCAGTATGTCCATACTTTAATAAGTGTGGTGGTTGTCAGTATTTAAACACAAGTTATGAAAACAGTGTGAAACTAAAATTAGATATTTTTAAAAATAATTTATCAAGAGCTGGTTTTAATCAAAATGTTGTTTATACTGAAAGTAGTGAAATTTATAATTACAGAAATAAAGTAACGCTTAAAATAGTAGATGGTAAAATAGGTTTTTACGAAAACTTAACAAATGATTTAATTGAAATAGATTATTGTCATTTAGCAAGTAATATAATAAATAAATATATTAAAGAAGTAACAAAATTTAATATAAAAAATGGAAGTATTACAATAAGAAGTAATTATAAAAATGAAGTAATGATTGTAATTAATTCTAAAAATAAAATTGATATAAACTTAATAAATTTAGAAGACGTTATCGGTATTATTCAAAACGATAATATAATATACGGGAGTATGTACTTAAATGATGAAATAAATGATATTAAATATGAAATAACATATAATTCATTTTTTCAAGTTAATCCTTATGTAACATCTGAAATAATTTCTTTAATTAAGAAAAATTTAACCAAAGAAGATATAGTTTTAGATTTATACTGTGGAGTTGGAACACTTGGGCTTGGAGTAGCAAGTAAAGTATCTAAAGTATATGGAATTGAAAAACATAAAAATGCAGTTATTAATGCTAAAAATAATGCAATTATAAACAATATAGAAAACGCAGAATTTACAGTAGGAGACTTAGCAAAAAATATTAAACTTAAATCTGATATTAATACATTCTTGGTAGATCCACCAAGATCAGGTTTAGATAAAGTAGTTCTTGATAAAATTTTAGAACATAAACCAAATAAACTAATATATATGTCATGTAACCCAAATACACTTATAAGAGATTTAAAACTACTAAGTGAAGCTTATGATTTTGACTATGTAGCAGCATTTGATATGTTTAGTCATAGTTCGCATTTAGAATGTTTAGTAATATTAAAAAGAAAATAAAATATAAATGAAAAGATGAATTGACCACCAACTATTTTGGAGGTTAATTTAATTTTAAAACAAAATAAACAAATGTTCGTAAATTCGTTGACTATTATAATTATAGATTGTATAATGAAATTATCAGGAGGATTAAATGAAAAATAAAGACATTGATAATAATATTGGAAGTGAAAAAGACATTATTTTTTATAACATTAATAATGAAGATATCGAAGTAATGGTGCAAGATGAGAACGTGTGGTTAAATAGTTATGCGATAGCTAAACTTTTTGATGTTAATAGACCAGCAATAACAAAACACATAAACAACATATATCTAGAAGAAGAGTTGGATAAAAATCCAACATGTTCCAAAATGGAACAAGTTCAAACTGAGGGAAATAGAAAAGTAAAAAGAAATATAGAATACTATAATTTAGATATGATAATATCTATTGGTTTTAGAGTGAACTCTAAAAAAGCTATTACATTTAGAACTTGGGCTAATGCAGTTATAAAAGAATATATGACAAAAGGTTTTGCGTTAAATGATGATAGATTTATGAGAGCAAACATTAATGATAAAGAGCATTTTCAAGATTTACTAGAAAGAATTAAATTAATAAGAATAAGTGAAAGAATGTTTTATCAAAAAATCACTGATATTTTTGCAGAGTGCTCAGTAGATTATGATAAAAACAGTGGTTTAGCCAAAGAATTTTTTGCAACAATTCAAAATAAATTCCATTATGGCATAACTGGTAACACAGCCGCTGAAATTATAAATAATAGAGTAGATAGTAATAAAGATAATATGGGTTTAAACAACTGGAAACAATCACCAAATGGCAAAATCTTAAAATTTGATGTTGTAGTTGCTAAAAATTATTTAGACGAGAAAGAACTGAAAAAACTTAATAATTTGGTAAATATATTTTTAGATATAGCTGAAAATAATACCGAAAACGAAATTAATATGACTATGAGTGATTGGAAAGAAGAAGTTGAAACAGCTCTTAAATTACTAAAATGTCAAACTTCAGATAACAGTGGTAAAGTATCGAAAAAAGAGGCTGAAGAAAAAGCTTTAAATGAGTATGAAAAGTATAAAGTAATACAAGACAAAAAATATGTGTCTGACTACGATTTATTTACTCGAATAGAAAATAAAACGGATAAAAAATAATATAGTCATAGTAAAACTATATATAGACAATGAAGTAGAAAAATATTTGAATATATATTAAGTGTTTTAATTAATGATAAAATAATAAAATCATCAGAAGGAGCATGAAATGGAAGAAAAAAATAAAGTTGTTATATTTAAATCAAAAGAGAATAAAATAAGTGTTGAATGTATTTTAGACCAAGAAAATATTTGGTTATCTCAAAGTCAAATTGCAAGCCTTTATAGTAGAAGTACATCAACTATAAACGAGCATATAAAAAATATCATTAACGAAGAAGAACTTAAGTTAAGTCAAGTAAGTAGTAAATTCGGAAATTCCGAATTTGCTTCAAAACCAATAACTTATTATAACTTAGAAATGATTATAGCGGTAGGTTATAGAGTTAAATCTCAAGTGGGAACTATTTTTAGAATCTGGGCAACTAATACTCTTAAAGAATACTTGACTAAAGGTTTTGTTATGAATGATGAATATTTGAAAAATAATTCAAACAGTGTTTATTTTGATGAATTATTACAACGAATAAGGGATATAAGAAGTAGTGAAAAACAATTTTGGAGAAAAATACTTGATATTTACGCTACAAGTATAGATTATAATAGTAAAGATCCTATTACTATTGAATTTTTTAAAACTGTTCAAAACAAAATGCATTACGCAGTTCATGGGAATACTGCTGCCGAGGTTATATATAATAGAGTTGATAATAAAAAAGAAAATATTGGATTAACAAATTTCACAGGAGATTATCCAACGAGACATGATACAGAAATTGCGAAAAATTATTTAAATGTAGAAGAATTAGATATATTAAATAAAATTGTATCTGCTTATATAGATGTAGCAGAAATTCAAGCGCTAACACTTAAAACTATGACAATGGAAGAGTGGATAAAAGAACTAGATGGATTCTTAAAAATGACAAGAAGAGACATTTTAAAAAACAAAGGAGTTGTATCTCATAAAGAGGCACTGGAAAAAGCTCATAGAGAGTATGAATTATATGTGCAAAGTAATTTAACAAAAGTTGAAAAAGATTATTTAGATGTAATCAAAGGTAAAATTGATTTGATAGGAGATAAAAAGTAGTAAGAAAATATATAATTCATGAAATGCCAGTCAGTGACTGGCAAACTACTTTCTGTTGAAAACAATAACATATAGTGATAAAATATTTTAAAAGGGAAGTGTGAATATGAAAATAGAAAAAACTATAATAGAAAATTTAGAAGAGATAAATAAAATAGGAGTACAGTGTCATAACCTACACGTTGAGTGGAGAGATGATATTTTTAGAAAAACTAATATTTTTATGACTGAAGAAAGATTAAATAATTTGATATCTGAAGAAAAAATATTTACTGTAAGTTTGGAAAATGAAGTAGTCGGTTTTATGATATTAGATGAAAAGATAAGAGTAAATATTGAAGTTTTACAAGAAAAGAAATACTTAGTAGTAGACACTTTAGCAATAGATGAAAAATATAGAAGAAAAGGTATAGGTACAAAATTACTTGAATTTGCCGAAGATTTAGCAATTAAAAAAGGATATACTGATTTATCATTAACTGTAAATAAGGAAAATGAAGCAGGAATTAATAGTTATGAAAAATTTGGTTTTAAAGTTAAAAATATAACATATACAAAAAAAGTGGGAAAAATAGGAGAGTGATTTAGATGAGTTTAAAACATAGTTTAGGATTAATATTATTTTTATTATTATTTGGAGTGGGTTTATATCTCTCAGAACTTAATATAGTATTAATAATAATTATATTACTAAGTATTGCAGTGATAACTGTTTTTGCAACAAAAATGTATAAACAAAAAAAAGAAGAATATGATGAATATGCTTTAAATAACGAGCAAAAAGCTAAAATATATAATAAATTATTTAAATATATACTTGCATTAGGGTTAACAGTTAAAATAACCATAGATACTTTAAGTATGCCAGTTGATAGCGTGTTTTATTTATATTTAGCACTAATACTTTTTTTAGGATATTTTATCATAAAGGGATTTATAAAATTGTATAAAGAAATAAAAGATCTTGAAAATAAATAACTTTTTTTAAGAAAGGAAATAAAAAATGAAGAAAATAGGAATGTTAGTGGCAATTGAGATAGATGCAGTTATGGACATTTATAAAGAAAAATTAGAAGTTGTAAAATGCATAGGTTACGAAGTATATAAATATAAAATGGATAAATATGAGTTATATATTTTAAAATCTGGAGCTGGTCAAATTGCTGCGGCAAGTGGAACTCAGTTTTTAATTGATAAATTTGATGTAAAACTTATTATTAATTTTGGTATAGTAGGCGGGCTTACTGATGAAATGAAATTATCTAAAACGTGTATTGTAAAAGATGTAGTGCATTACGATTTTGATACGTCTTATATTGATAACTGTGAAATTGGTAGATATGTAAATTTACCTAGCACTCATATAAGTACTACGAAGGAATTTATAGATATAGCATGTAGTATTTATCCAGATTTAAAAATAGTTACATGTGCATCAGGAGATAAGTTTGTAGGAGATATTAAATTTAAAAAACATTTAAATAAGAGATATAATGCAGATATTGTGGAAATGGAAGCAGCAGCAATACTTCTTACATGTAATCGTAGTGATATCCCGGTATTCATGATTAAAACAGTATCTGATTCAATTGAAGGTGGACCTGAAGAATATATTAAAGAAGGTGCTAAGAGTGCTCAAAAATGTTTTGAAATAGTAGATAAAATAATAAATCAAATTTGAAAATTTTGTGAAAAAGTAAGTAATATGTTTTACTTATTTTTTATTTAGTGGTAAAATAGTTTTGTTAGAGAGTGGAATATTTGAAAAAAATTGTTAAATATCTTCTTGTAGTATTTTTGGTAGCTGTGATTTATGTGATATGCGTAAATTTTTTTGTTGTCTTTAGAACAATAAATGATGTTGTACTAATAGATGATATTGAAGATGAAAAGTATGATTTAGTAGTTATACTAGGAGCATCCGTTAAAGGTGATGAGCCAAGTGTAATGCTTGAGGATCGCATAAAAACAGGTATTGATTTATATGAACTTGGAATCGCTGATAAAATACTTATGAGCGGAGATAATAGTACAGAGTACTACGATGAAGTAAGTGTTATGAAAGACTATGCGGTAAGTCAGGGTGTTGATATAGATTCGATATATCTAGACCATGCTGGATTATCTACTTATGAATCTATTTATAGAATTAAAGAAATTCTTGAAGCAGATAAAATATTAATTGTAAGTCAGGAATATCATTTATATAGGGCTCTATATATTGCCGAGACTCTTGGAATAGACGCTGATGGAGTTGCTTCAGATGGAAGTAACTACAGTGGACAGCTATTTAGAGAAATTCGCGAAGTTGGTGCCAGAAATAAAGATTTTTTATGGACTATATTTAAAGTAGTGCCAGACGATTTAGATGAAAATATCCCACGAAATAATTAAGAAAGAGGTAATATGATAAATTTATTTAAAAATATTAAACTAAAAGAAGTCTTACTTATAGTGCCGGTAATAGCATTTATAGTGATTCAAGTATGGCTTGATTTAAAGCTTCCAGATTACATGTCAGAAATGACAAAAATACTACAAAGTCCAGGATATGAAGTATCAGATATACTTGATCCAGGATTAAAAATGGTGCTTTGTGCACTTGGTAGTTTTGCAGCAGCAGTATGTACTGGGTATTTTGTTGCATACATAGCAGCATCATTTTCTCAAAGAATTAGAAAAGATGTATTTAACAAAGTTTCAGATTTCGGAATGGAAGAGATAAAAAAATTCTCAGTAAGTAGCTTAATAGTTAGAACTACAAATGACGTTTTAAATGTTCAAAGATTTGTAGCAATGGGGCTTCAAGTTATAATTAAAGCACCAATTCTTGCATTTTGGGCAGTATCAAAAATAGCATCAACATCTACTGAGTGGTCAATGCTTACAGGATTTGCAGTACTTGCATTATTTATATTCGTGCTTGTTGTAGTTTTCTTAGCTTATCCGAAAACTAAAAAACTACAAAAGTTAACAGATAGACTTAATACAGACATAAATGAAAATATTACAGGAGTTAGAGTTATTAAAGCGTTTAATGCAAAAGAATATCAGTTAAATAAATTTGCTGAAGGAAATGAAGATTTAACAAAAACTAATATTTTCATTAATAACTTAATGGCGATTTTAATGCCGTTTATGACACTTATAATGTCATCATTATCACTAGGTATATATTTTACTGGAGCATACATAATAAATGAAGCAGAGTTTGTAGAAAGACTTGATTTATTTAGTAATATGGTAGTGTTCTCATCATATGCAGTTCAAGTTATAATGGCATTTATGATGCTTGTTATAATAATTATTATACTACCAAGAGCAGCAGTTTCAGCATCAAGAATTAACGAAATACTAAGCACTAATATCAAAATAAAAAGTGGTAAATTTAAAGAAAAAACGGATTTAGAAGGAAAAATTGTTTTTGATAATGTTTCATTTAAATATACTGATGCAGAAGATAGTGCAATAAGTAATATAAGTTTTGAAGCAAATAAAGGACAGACTATAGCAATTATAGGTGGTACAGCATCAGGAAAAACATCACTTATAAATTTAATGCCTAGATTTTATGACGCAACAAAGGGAAGCATAAAAATAAATGATGTTGATATAAAAGAATACGACTTAGAATATTTATATAGTAAATTTGGTTTCGTTCCACAAAAATCAGTTATATTTGGTGGTAGTATTAAATCAAATGTATCGTATGGAACACCCAATATGAGCGAGGAAGATATAATTAAAGCTATTGAAGTAGCTCAAGCAGAAAATTTTGTAAGCAATATGGATAAAGGTGTTGATTCTGCGCTTGCAGCAAGAGGAACAAACATCTCTGGAGGACAAAAGCAAAGGGTATCTATAGCAAGAGCAGTTGCGAGAAAACCAGAATTTTATATATTTGACGATTCTTTTTCAGCACTAGATTATAAAACAGACGCACTTTTAAGAAAAGCACTTAAAAAGTACACTAAAGATACAACAACAATAATTGTTGCACAAAGAGTAGGTACAATAATGCATGCTGATAAGATACTTGTTATGGAAGAAGGAAAGATTGTGAGTATGGGTACTCATAAAGAACTACTTAAAAAGTCCCCTTTATATAAAGAGATTGCTATGACACAGTTATCAGAAAAGGAGTTAGAAAATGAGTAGAGGTCCAGGAAGAAGTTCGGTTGCTCTAGAAAAACCGAAAAATTTTAAAGACGCAATAAAAAAACTAGTTAAAAGTTTAAGTGCTTACAAGCTGCCGTTGATAATATCATGTTTTTTTGCACTAGGTGGATCAATATTATCAATTTTAGGACCTAATCAAATCACAAAAATAACCGATGCAATAGGTGAAGGTTTAATGACTGGAATTGATACTGATTATGTTAAAGGTATTGCTATTTTACTATTTTGTATTTATGGTGGAAGTTTTATTTTATCTACAATACAAGGTTTTATAGCATCAAGAGTTACACAAAAATATTGTGAAAATTTAAGAAATAAAGTAGCAACTAAGCTTAATAATATTCCTCTTAAATTTTTTGATAAAAATAAAACAGGAGATATACTTTCTATTGCTACAAATGATATAGACGTAATAAGTCAGTCTCTAAATCAAAGTTTAGGATCACTTATATCATCCGTATTTTTACTTATTGCAGTAGTTATTATGATGTTCTCAACAAACGTATTAATGACAATAACAGCAATAGTTGCATCATTCATTGGATTTGGAGTTATGGGCTTTATCTTATCAAAATCACAAAAATACTTTGATAAACAACAAAAAGAACTTGGTGTACTTAATGGACATATTGAAGAAATATATTCATCACACTCAGTAGTTAAAGTATATAATGCAACTGATGAAGCAAAAGAAGATTTTAAAAAATACAATGATGATTTATTCGATTCTGCTATGAAGAGTCAATTTTTATCAGGACTTATGATGCCGCTTATGAATTTTATTGGTAACTTTGGCTATGCAGCAGTATGTGTTGTAGGAGCATATCTTACATTTGAAGGTCATATTACAATAGGGGTAATAATTGCGTATATGATATATATAAGATTATTTACACAACCTCTATCAAACATAGCTCAAGCAGCGTCATCTATGCAGTCACTAACAGCAGCATTTGAGCGTGTAAATAAACTTTTAGATGAAGAAGAGTTAAGTGATGAAACATCTAAGACTAAAATTTTAAACACAGAAGAAGTAAAAGGTAATATAAGTTTTAAAAATGTAAAATTTGGTTATGACAAAGATAAAATGATAATAGAAGATTTCTCGCTTGATGTTAAACCTGGAGAAAAAATAGCAATAGTAGGACCTACTGGAGCAGGTAAAACAACACTTGTAAACTTACTTATGAGATTTTACGAAATAAACGAAGGAACTATTAATATAGATGGTATTGATATAAATGATGTAACACGTGAAAATGTTTATGATTTATTTTGTATGGTTCTTCAAGATACTTGGTTATTTGAAGGAACTATACTTGAAAATGTAAAATATAATCAAAAAAACATAAGTGATAAAGACGCAAAAGATGCTTGTAAATTAGTAGGGATTGACCACTTAATTAAATCACTTCCAAATGGATATAATACGGTTTTATCAGATGCAGATAGTTTGTCTGCTGGAGAAAAACAGCTTCTAACAATAGCAAGAGGGATGCTTAAAAAATCACCATTCTTAATATTAGATGAAGCAACTAGTAATGTAGATACAAGAACAGAAAAATTAGTTCAAGAAGCAATGGATAAACTTACAGTAGGTAAAACTTCATTTATAATTGCTCATAGATTATCTACTATCAAAAATGCTGACGTAATATTAGTACTTAAAGATGGTAATATACTTGAGCAAGGAAACCATGAAAGTTTACTTAAGAAAAATGGTTTTTACGCAGAACTTTACAATTCTCAGTTTGAAAATTAAAAAAAGTATGATAAACTTAATGTAAGGAGAGTGATAATTATGTTTATAGGAGAAGATCCAATACACATTAAATGTGAAAATAGAAGTGATATCGCAGAGCTAGTAATAATGCCAGGGGATCCACTTAGAGCAAAATACGTTGCAGAAAACTTTTTAGAAAATGCAAAAGAAGTAACTAGTGTAAGAAATATGTTAGGTTACACAGGAAATTACAAGGGAACAAAGGTTACTGTAATGGCTCATGGAATGGGTATGGCATCAGCTGGTATCTATGTATTTGAGCTTATACATTATTTTAAAGTGAAAAAAATAATAAGATTCGGAACATGTGGAGTAGTAAATCCAAGTGTAGAAATACCCGAAATAATTTTAGCAAATAACTGTTATACAGAATCAAACTTTGCTTACCAATTTAATGGTTTCAAAGGTTGTGAAGTAAAACCAAGTGAAAATCTAAATGCAAAAATAGTTGAAACTGCAAAAGAACTTGGACAAAAAGTACATGTAGGAACAATGATGACTATGGATGTATTTGGTCCATATGTTGACTCAGATAAAGCGCTAGCAAGAATTCCTGAAGGTATAGAGCCACTTGGAGAAGAAATGGAAGCATTTGGCATAGTGCATATTGCAAACTCAATGGGTATTGAAGCAACAGCAATGGCAACAGCAGTAGATTCTAAATTTAGTGAAGTAGTTTTATCAATTGAAGCAAGAGAAAAATCTTTAAACGATATGATAACTTTAGCACTTGAATCTATTATAAAGTAGGTTCTTATGGAAGAAGAAGTAAAAAAAGAAGAAGTATTTGACGATATTATAAAATATAACAAAAGAGGCTGGATAAGAATGCTTCTTAATATAATTTTCTGGCTAATATTAATATTCTTAATTGCTTGTGCAGCTCTTGCATTTACTAACTTTAGAAATATAGATGCAGGAGAAGAACCATATTGGTATTATGACGTAGATAGTTATGTTAGTGAAGAACAGGAAGAAATAAATTCTTACAACTATTTTGTTTTTAAAGTAGTAGAAAAAACTATAGAAAATAAGAGAACTGTTAATCTAACACTTGAATTTTTTGAAGATTAAAGCAAACTAAAAGGAAGATTTAAATTTCTTCCTTTTTACTTGTTATAAGTTTTTATAATTTCTGAAAAATAATTATATAGAGTTTCTTTATCAGCTTCAGTATCGGCTTCAGCTCTAAATATTAAATTAGGACCAGTATTACTTGCTCTAATTAAAACCCAACCTCTATCAAAAAATATTTTAATACCATCAATATCAGAATATTTAAATCCGTGTTTATTTGCATATTCTTTAATATTTTCAACTATAACAAATTTATATTCGTCTCTAGCTTTTATTTTAATTTCTTCAGTTATTGGATATTTCTTAATAGTGCTTGTTATATTAGACAAAGTACCTTCAGTTTTAGATAAAAGTTCACATAGTCTAAGTGATGCATAAATACCAGAACCAATATCTGCAACTTTATCTCTAAAGAAAATATGACCGGAAAATTCACCACCAAAAGAAATATTATCAGCATGAGCTTTATTTTGAGTATAACTGGCACCAGTTCTATACATAAAAGGTATTCCACCAGCATTAGTTATCTCTTCTTCTAAGATTTTAGAACATTTTACATCATATAGTATAGTCTTATTAGTAGCAGTAGGTAGTATGTCTCTAGCCATTAAAATCATAAATTCTTCAATAGACATAAATTCACCGTTGTCTTTAACAAACCCAGTTCTGTCTCCATCGCCATCATATGCAATTCCTAAATCAGCTTTATGTTTTAAAACTGCATCTTTTAACTGTTCTAAGTTTTTCTTAACAGCAGGATCTGGATGATGATTTGGAAATCTTCCATCATTTTCTTCATTAATGATTTCAAAATCAATATTAAACTGACTAAATACTTTTCTTGCTATCACAGTAGTAGCTCCGTTACCACAGTCAATTACAACTTTTCTTTTTCTAGGACCAAAAGTAACACCTTTTTTCATATAATCAATATATTTATCAGTTATATTTGCTTCTTCTAGTTTACCAGTTCCAGTTAAAAAACTTCCAGCAAGTGTAAAGTTCTTAAAATTCACTATTTCATCACCAGCAGCATTAGTAGGTCCCCCAAAAGAAAACTTAAGACCATTATCATCTTTAGGATTATGACTAGCAGTAATCATTGCTCCATATAATTGATTTAAGTATCTAGCATAAAAATTCATTGGAGTAGTAGTAAGCCCACAGTCAAGTACATCACAGCCAGTTTCTAAAACCCCCTTAATAAAGTTGGTAGCAAGAGCTTCACTTGATAATCTATTATCTCTAGAAACAACACATTTTTTTTGACTATAGTTACTTTGTATATAAGAACCATAGCTTTTTCCAAGTGTGTAAAAAGTTTCCTCATTTAAATCAGTAGGGTAAGTACCTCTGATATCATACTCTCTAAATATTTTCGTTTCCATTATATATCACCTTAATTAATTTTAACATAAGAGTACAATATTGTAAATTTTAAAAATTTTATTTTACAAATACACGTGTAAATGTTATACTTATGGCAGGTGGTATTATGAAAAAAAGACAAAAACGCGATGTTCGCAATTTAACAGTATATGTTGTACTAAGATTTTTAGTTATCCTAACTGCAGTATTCCAGTTTCTAGATGGAAATTTTGAAAACGTGTTCAGCTGTATATTAGTACTTATATTATTTACAGTTCCGACATTTATTGAAAAGAAAATGAAAATTGATTTACCAAATGTTTTAGAGGGAACTATATATGCTTTTATATTTAGTGCGATGATTTTAGGTGAGATAAGAAACTTCTATGGACTTATTCCAATTTGGGACACTCTACTTCATACACTAAATGGCTTCATATTTGCGGGAGTAGGATTTGCTCTTGTAGATATCTTAAATAAAAATGATAAAACAAAAATATACTTATCTCCAATATATATGGTAATAGTTGCTATAAGTTTCTCAATTACAATAGGGACTGTATGGGAGTTCTTCGAATATGGAATGGATGTATACGCAGTAACAGATATGCAAAAAGATGATCTGCACAGTGGTATAAGTAGTGTATATTTAAATGAAGATGGAGAAAATATTCCAGTTATTATTGAAAATATAGATAAAACTGTAATACACTACGAAGATGGAAAAGAAGTAATTATTAACGATGGATATCTTGATATAGGATTACAAGATACAATGAAAGATATGATAGTAAACGCTATTGGAGCAGTTGTGTTCGCAATATTTGGTTATTTCTACGTAATTAATAATGAAAAATACGAATTTGCTAAAAACTTTATACCAAAAAAACTTTAAAAAGTGTGATATTTTACACTTTTTTTCTTTGGAAAGTGTGATATTTAGTTTAAAAAAACTTCAAAAAGTGTGATAACATGTTATAATATTTAAGAGTAAACGGAGGAAGTATGAATTTATTTGCACCAGATATGTATCAACAATCTGTATATAAAATTAACTATAAAAAACTAAAAACAATGGGAATAAAATGTCTCTTATTTGATCTTGATAATACACTAGTTTCATATAAAGAACACGAACCTTCAAAAAAATTAAAAGAGTTTATGGCACTTTTATCCGAGGATTTTAAAGTAATAATAATTTCAAATAACAAAAAAGACAGAGTTAGACCATTTAAAGAAGGTTTAAATGTTGATTCAGCTCACAGTTCTAAAAAACCCCTTAAAACTAAATATAAAAAAATACTTTCGATGTACAAATATAAAGCAAATGAAATTGCATGTGTAGGCGATCAAATTATGACTGATGTTTTAGGTGCTAACAGAATGCAAATGTTATCAATACTAGTAAACTCAGTAGGAAGTGAAGAACCAATAAACACTAAATTTAATAGATTTTGGGAACGTTTAGTTTTAAAATCACTTAATAAAAAAGGTATCTTATTCAAAGGTGAATACTATGAGTAAAATAAAGGTAATGAGTGATCATCTAGCAAATAAAATAGCAGCAGGAGAAGTTATTGAAAGAACATTATCAGTTGTAAAAGAACTTGTTGAAAATTCACTTGATGCAAAAGCTCATACTATAAAAGTTAATCTAAGAGATGGTGGTTTAAAAGAAATAACCATTGTTGATGATGGTAGTGGTATGAATGAAGAAGACGCACTTTTATGTTTTTCAAGACATGCTACAAGTAAAATAAAAAAAGATGAAGATTTATTCTTTATAGGAACACTAGGATTTAGAGGAGAAGCACTTCCATCAATAGCATCAGTATCTGAAGTAGTTTTGGTTACTAGTGAAGGCGATGCTGGAACCAAAGTACATATAAAAGGTGGAAAACTTATTAATAAAGAAGTAAGCGATGCTAGAGTAGGTACTATAATTACAATAACTAATTTATTTTACAATACTCCAGCAAGGCTAAAATTTTTAAAAAGTGAAGGCTCAGAGTTAAGTGCAACAACAATGCTAATAGAAAAACTATCACTATCACACCCAAATGTTTCATTTACACTAACAAATAATGATAAACAAATATTAAAAACAAGTGGTAGTGATAACTTACATAAAACGATTCATGAAATATATGGTATGAATATATCAAGTAATATGCTATCATTACACGTTTCAAACGATGATTATATAGTGTCAGGTTTTATCTCAAAACCAGCAATTCAAAAAACAAATAGAAATGACATGACAACATTTGTTAACGATAGACTAGTTAAAAATATGGATATTAATAGAGCAATAAATGATGCATACTATACATATAAACCCCACGATAGATATCCAGTAGTAGTCTTATCAATTGAAACAGACCCAACCCTTATGGATGTAAATATTCATCCGACGAAGCAGGATATTAAATTATCAAAAATGAATGAGTTAACAGATTTAATATATAAAGGCATTAAAGACTTGCTATATTCAAATATTTTAATACCTACTGCTGAGCTTAAAGAAGTGGCAAGAGAAGAAGTTCAAGAAATTACTACTTCAGAAGAAAAAGAAATAGTTCAAACAGCACTTGATTTTAGCACAGAAGTAAAAGAAACTATTTCGCCTATTATAATAAATGAAGAACTTCAAAACTTAGTTTTATATCCAGTAGGACTCGTTCATGGAACATATATTGTAGCAGAGAACGAAAATGGTATGTACTTAATTGATCAACATGCAGCAGCAGAGAGAGTTCGTTATGAAAATTATATGAGTAATCTAAAAATGAAAAGATATAATATTAAAGAAATGATGTTTCCAGTAACAATAGAGTTTACTGCATCAGACTATCTAAAATTTAAATCAAAAGAAAGTCACTTTAACTCACTTGGATTTTTATACGAAGATTTTGGAATAAATACGATAATTGTCAAAAAACATCCAGATTATTTGCTTGAAGGATATGAGGAAGAATCAATAAGAAAAATTATTGATTTAATAATTAACGTACCAAAAGAGTTTGATCCAGCAATATTTCAAGAAAAAATAGCAATTACACTTGCTTGTAAAATGAGTATAAAAGCAAATCATAAAAGTTCACACTTAGAGATGGAATATTTTTTAGGAGAACTTGTAAAATGTAACAATCCATACACGTGCCCACATGGTAGACCAGCAATTGTAACATATTCAAGATATGATTTAGAAAAAATGTTTAAAAGAGTAGTATGAGGAGGATTATGGGAATTATAAAAGTATTATTAGTATTAGTAATTATATGGTTGCTATTCAGTATTTTATGGCCTGTTATTTTATTTTTAATAATAGTAGGAATCATATATAGATTAGTAAAAAGAAAGAATATGGTAAATATAAATGTAAGTAGCAGTGCTAATCACAAAAGAAAAAATGATGATGTGATGGAAGCAAAATTTACAGAAAAAGAGGAGTAAAATGTTTTGTAATAAGTGTGGTAGTGCTTTATCACCAAGGGCAATGGTATGTTCAAAATGTGGAACATTAATTTCAAAAGAACAATCAGAGATGTTTAAAGAAATGAATAAGGAAGCAGAAAAAAAAGGGCAAATCGAATATAATAGTGCAAAATTTGGTGTAAATAGAGATGTTGACTATAGATCCAGTGATAAAGGAAAATATATAAAGTTATATCTAATTATTGGAATAATATTTATAGCATTATTGGTTATACTACTTGTAGGGTAGTGATCAATAATGTTTTTAATTTGTTTAAGAATTTTTTTCGCAAGAATAGTGGATGTATCAATAGGTACAGCAAGAACTATATTAATGGTAAGAGGTAAAAGGAAAATTACTGCAGTTTTAGCATTTTTCGAAGTAATAATTTGGTTTTATATAGCAAGAGAAGCACTTGATCTTGCCAATGAAAGTATATTTATTCCACTTTCTTATGCAGGGGGGTTTGCTGCAGGAACTTATATAGGAACATATCTTACAAATAGATTTATAAATGGTTATATTGGTGTCCAAGTAATTACTAAAATGGATAATGATAAACTAATCAATAAACTAAGAAAAGAAGGTTATGGTGTGTCAGTAGTTAATCTTAAAAAAGAGAAAAATAAAGTTAAAAAAGACATGCTATTTATTGAAATAAAGAAAAAAAGTTTAGATCACCTTGTTAAAATAGTTAAAAATGATGATAAAAAATCTTTCATAGTAGTAAATGACCGAAAATATGTTCAAAATGGGATTGTTAAATAATAAGAGTTAATGTATAATTAAATATACATTGGAGGCATTATGAAACAAAATACATTTGCAAAAGAACTAGAATACATAAAAAATAACGATATAAAAGAATCAGCAGTAACACTTATTAATTTACTTCCGGATTACTTTTTTGAAATACCAGCATCTTCAACAGGAAAATATCATCCAAATTATGCACTTGGTGATGGTGGGCTAGTAAGACACACAAAAGTAGTTGTAAGAATAGGTCATGAACTTTTATCAAATAATAGTATAAATAAAGCCTATACAAGTGATGAAAAAGATTTGCTTATTTTAGCAATGATGCTTCATGATGGTTTAAAATCTGGTATTACCAAAGAAAAATACACAAGAGTAGATCATCCACTATTAATATCAAATTTAATAAAAGAAAATAAAGATAAACTAAAACTAAGTGACGATTATATAGATTTACTATCTAGTATGATAGAAAGTCATATGGGTGAGTGGAACACAGATTTTAAAGGAAATGAAGTTCTTCCTAAACCTGAAAGTAAATACCAAAGATTTGTTCATATGTGTGATTTTTTAGCTAGTAAAAAATTCATTGAAGTAAGTTTTGATAGTGATAATAATATAATAAATTAATACAGCATAATTGTTGTATTTTTTATTTGACATGATAAAAAAATATGCTATAATTAAGTTAGTTACAAGTCTAGTATGGAGGACTTAGAAAGTAATGAGCGCATGGATCAAAAAAATTTGATTGACGAGGAGTATAGTTATCGATTATCAGCGGATGCTATACCGGCCAAGTAGTGGTCGTTAAATATATGACAAAAGATAAAATTTAAGATTATAACAAAGCATATATTAAAATAAGGAAGGATTTTTTTAATATGTGTGGAATTATAGGATACGTTGGTAATAAAAGTGTTACTGATGTTTTAATCGGGGGGCTTAAGGCTCTAGAATATAGAGGATATGACTCTAGTGGAATAGCTGTTTTAGAAAGTGATGTTGAGGTTTTCAAAGCAGTTGGTAAAGTAGTTAATTTAGAAGAAAAAGTAAAAGAAAATAAAGGAAGTTATAAACTTGGTATAGCTCATACACGATGGGCTACACATGGTGGTGTTACAGAAGAAAATTGTCATCCTCATGTAGCAGGTGATATAACACTTGTTCATAATGGAATAATAGAAAATTATTCAGAACTTAGAGAAGACTTAAAAAAAGAAGGTTACACTTTCTACTCTGAAACAGATACAGAAGTGGCAGCTGCATTAGTTGACTTTCTAGTAAAAAAACATGGACTTTTAGAAGGTATAGAAGAAGCTAAAAAAGAAATGAGAGGAAGTTTCGCGCTTTTAATTATTTATAAAAAAGAAGAAAAATTATACTGTGTACGAAAAAATAGTCCACTTATAGTAGGGGTTTCAAATGAAGAAAATTTTGTTGCATCAGATATAAGTGCAATACTACCTTATACTAATAAATACATGGAAATTGAAGAAAGTGATATTTTTGAAATCACTAATAGTAGTATAACGGTATATGAAAATTTAAAAGAAACTAGTAGAGATGTTTTAGTAGAAAATATGACAATCGAAAGTGCTCAAAAAAATGGATACGATTTCTTTATGTTAAAAGAAATAAATGAACAAAAAGAACTAGGTAAAAAAATTGCACTTAAATATTTTCCAAATGGAGAATTTTCAGAAGAAATAATTGATTTAAGTAAATACGAATATGTAGACATAGTAGCATGTGGATCAGCCTACTATGCAGGAATGGTTGGAAAACATTTCTTAGATAAATATGGTAAAGATTTAATAGTAAATATTGATGTTGCTAGTGAATACAGATATAAAACTCATCATTATAGAAAAAATACACTAGTTATTTTATTAAGTCAATCAGGAGAAACAGCAGACACTATCGCAGCAATGAGAATGGCTCATGAAAATAATGTAGATACACTTGCAATAGTAAATAATACTTTATCTACTATTAGTAAAGAATCAAAATATGTTATACCAATGATTGCTGGTCCTGAAATAGCAGTAGCTACATCTAAAGGATATTTCACTCAAGTAATTATATTTAATTTACTGGTTTTAAAATTAATGGAAACAACAAAAATTAAAACTAAAGAAGAAATTAAAGAAGTTATAAATGAATTAATAAATTTAGAAGACGCTTTAAAAGTATTAATAGATGAAATTGATTATAAAGAAATGGCTAAAGAATTTATCGATAAAGAGCACGTATACTTTATTGGTAGAGGAATTGACTATTCAATTATTCTTGAAGGAAGTTTAAAACTTAAAGAAATTAGTTATATCCATAGTGATGTATACCAAGCAGGAGAACTTAAACATGGGTCAATTGCATTAATTGAAGAAGGAACTCCAGTTGTATCACTTATTACAGAAGAATTTTTAGCAGAAAAAACTGTAAGTAATATAATTGAAGCTAAAGCAAGAGGGGCTCAAATATATACATTTAAAACTGATAATATAGAAGTAGCAAGTGATATGAGTAAGCACACTATAAATATTAAAAATGCTAGTGAACTTATTAATCCACTTGTATCTATTGTCCCTATGCAAATGTTATCTTATTATGTTGCACTTTTAAAAGGTTGCGATATTGATAAACCTAAAAATTTAGCAAAATCTGTTACAGTAGAATAAAAAAACAAATTAAAAACTCGTTTCTTGGTAAAGAAGCGAGTTTTTTTATAAAAAATCTATTAAATTTTGCTAAATCTGCAAAAACAATTAACAAAATATCTATAATTTGATAAAATAGCATCAAGAGGTTACATGAAAAAACAATATTTAATATACGCAGATGAATCACACAAAAAAGGGAAGTATTACAGCAATTTCTATGGTGGAGCTTTAATAGACTACGCAAACTTAAAAAAGTTAAATAAAAAAACTCCATCGTTTCTACAAAACCTTTTGCGTTAACGCAAAGCTTCGAATTCGACAGAGTTCTTATATAACAATGTTAACATTTAAGAGCATCATTGTCAATTATATTGTATGATAAAATTGAAAAATTACACCATTACATAGAAGTATTTAAATAATTTGTAAATAAGTTAACCTTTTTAAATTAAAAAAATAACTGAAATCAGTTACAGTAGAATAGTAAATTTTAAAAAAAGTGCTTTATAGTGCTTTTTTTGTTTTGAAAAATATGATATGATGTTTATGATAGTGAGGTATTATTATGGACGAAGACGTTTTTAACGAAATAGAAGAAATAACAAATAGCGAAAAGGAAGTTGTTGAAATATTTGAAAATATTGAAGCTACTGAAGAAGAAGATACTAAAAAGAAGAAAAAAAACAAAAAACCTTCTTGGTTTAGTAAACTGCCTAAAAAGAAAAAAATAATATTTATAACAGTACTAGTTGTACTTGTTTTAGGCATAGTTGCAACAGTTTTATTCTTATTTGTATTTAATAAAGAAGAGGATAAAGAAAAAACTGAAAAACTTGACATAGTTATTGAAAAAAATAATTATAGATATGAAAATGGAACACTTGTATTCTTAGACTCTAACGACAAAGAAATTGGTACATATACATGTGAATACCAAGATCAAAATCTATGTATGATTGCTTCATATAATGTGGAAGAGAATTTAAATGTTCCTACGTACTTAAATGAAGAAGGTGAAGAAATTAAGTTTGATACGCCAGTATTCATGAATAGATATGTAATCATATTCGATAATGAAAATATAGATAGCGAAAACCTTACTTTATATGATTTAGAAAAACAAGAAGTTTTAGGTGTATATGTTGGTGTTAAACGTTATGATGATAAAAATGTATATTTAATTGATGAAAATGGTAAATACGGATTAGTTAATTTTGAAGGCGAAAGTATTACTAATAAAATAGCATTTGAATATGATTATCTAGGTCATATATCAGGAGAAGAAAAAATTGCTTTTAAAGCTGCAGACAAAAGTGGTCTTTTAAATTTAGACGGATCTAAGTTTAAAGAAAATTTAACAGGTACAGTATTTAGTTATAATGATGAAGGATTAGTTATTGTAGAATTAAATAATACATACAAAATTACAGGTTTAACAACAGAGGATATTTTAACAGATAGTTACAGTTATATGACACTTAAAGATAACTATATTTATTACGTTAATAATAATAAATTATATGTAAGACTTAGTAGTGGTGAAAAACTATTTGAAGAAGGAATTGAGCTTCTTGAGGGAACTGTTTTTGAAGATATAACAGTTTATGATGAAAGTTATAATTTAGTGAGTAGTGATTTATTTATAGAAGCTGAGTTAGGAACTAATAATCTTGAAATTACAGTAGGAGATACTACAACATCACATAATATTTATGAAGCAAGCATAAGTGCAAACTACGACTATGTAAGCTATTTTGGTGGAAATTTATATATTTATAGTGATGCTAATAAAGAAGAAGAATATAAGATGTATGAATGTACTAATAAAAATAGTGTAACAAGTGAAAGTACTACTTTTGATAATTGTTTTATAGCAACAGAATCAAAACTATTAAACAGAACTAACGCAAAAGATACACTTGGTTTAATTCCTATATACGGAAACAAATATGTATTTATTAATGATATGAAAATAAAATCAACAAATGATAATATTTACTTAGTAGATTTAGAAAGTAATACAAAAGTTAACAGTGATGGATACTACCAAGTTGATGTAGGTTACTATAATGAAACTAATAATATAATTAGTGCAGACGCTTCTAATCTAGTAGTAATGGCACAAAAATCAGATAAAAAATATGGACTTTTAAAACTTACTAACACTACAGTGGCACCATTTTTTGAAGATGATGCAAATGGTGGTTCTAAAAACTTTAAATATTCAACAATACAATTAGTTGATAGTGTATACTATACAAAAGATACAACTGGAGTATATAGACTATTTGATGTAGCAGGAGAAGAAATAACCAATGAATCAGTAGAAATTAAAAATGAGATAGTTGATTATAGTGGTTCGTATTTAAAAGTAAAATCTTCAACAGGGAAATATTTAGTTTATAAAACTGATGGAACTATTGTAAGTAATGAACTTACAAATATAAAACTTGGTGAAGATAAATACTTAGGAGTAACAACAACTGATAAAGTAGAAGTTTACACATATGCAGATGGAAAAACCAATATCTTATCTGTAAGTGTACCACTTCTAAGTGCTGATATAACATTTGTAGATAATACAACAGCAGGATTTGAAATAATTTTTAAAGACAGTGAGCAAAAAACAATTGGCACATATCAGTTTAAAGCAAATGGTGAAGAAGTATGATAAAAAAAGATAATAAAGTAGTTTTATATATAATCGTAATTTTGCTTATTATCTTTTTACCTTTAACTATTTATGGAACAGTTTTAAAGTTTAATGCTGAAGAAACTATAGATAATCCAAATAAAGAATTTAAATTTAATAATAGTTTATACTTTTATGAAAATGGAAACTTACTAGGAATATACGAGTGTGAAACTGAAACTTGTGACTATGCAGTAAGTTCGCCTGAAGAAATATTTACATTAGATGTTTACGAAAATAATAAAGAAAATTTAGGAATTATCAATTCGAAATATGCACTAATAAGTGATAATAATAAGTACATATTATATGATTTAGAAAATAGTATGGCACTTGCAAATTTTGAAAGTATTAAATTTTATAATTCTGATGTTGAAGGTAATATTTTATTTGCTAAAAATAATGGATATTATGGCGTACTATCTCTTGATGAAATTAAACTATTAGTTCCTTATGAATATGAATATTTAGGAGTTAAAAGTAACTATGAAGATAATATTCTTCAAACAGATAACATTTTAGCAAAAAATGAAGATGGATACGTAATATTAGACAGTGCTAATAATATGTTAAGTTCAGCTATAAGTGATGAAATTATCGATTTTAATAGTATATTTTTAGTATCAAAAGATAATGTGATTTATGATTATGAAGGAGTAGAAATATTAACTGAATATGAAAAAATAACATTAATACTTCACAAAAATTATATAATCTTTAGTGATGAAGAATATGTATATATTTTTGATAATGAGAAAAACCTAGTAGAAAATTATGATAATAATGGACATACTGATATAACTATTAAAGATGATGGAAACAGTATAGAAATCATTGTAAATAACGAAGTAATAGGTAGTATTTAATAAAATTCTTGCTAAATACTAAATTGTTTGGTAAAATAAATTTATCAAACGAAGAAATTTGAGGAGTAAAATAATATTTATTTTAAGAGAGTTAGTGCTTGGTGAAAACTAATATTAAATATATTTGAAGGTTGCAAATGGAGTTTGAAACGGGATTGAACCGATATATTCAAGTTAAGTTAAAATTAAGGTGGTACCGCGTATTTACGCCCTTTGGTATTACCTTTTTATTTTTGGAGGAAAATATGTTAGAAACAAAATATAACCACAGTATGGTTGAAGATGGAAAATATGAAAATTGGCTTTCAAACAATTATTTTGAAGCTGATAAAAAGGATAAAGAACCTTTTGCTATAGTAATACCGCCACCTAATGTAACAGGTAAACTACATTTAGGTCATGCGTGGGATACATCAATTCAAGATATCTTAATTCGTTATAAAAGAATGAAAGGTTTTGACTCTATGTGGCTTGCAGGAATGGATCATGCAGGTATAGCAACACAAGCAAAGGTAGATGCAAAACTAAAACAAGAAGGAATTAATCCTCGTGATATGGATAGAGAAGAGTGGCTTAAAAAGGCTTGGGAGTGGAAAGAAGAATATTCTAAAAATATTCGCTCACAGTGGGCAAAACTAGGTTTATCACTTTGTTATTCAAAAGAAAAATTTACGCTTGATAAAGATTTAAATGAATCAGTAAACAGCGTATTTGTTAAACTTTATAATGAAGGCTTAATATACCGCGGAGAGCGTATAATAAACTGGGACCCAGAAGCTATGACTGCACTTTCTAATGAAGAAGTAATATATAAAGATGTTAAAGGTGCATTTTATCACATAAAATATATGATAGAAGGAAGCACTGACTACTTAGAAGTTGCTACTACAAGGCCTGAAACATTATTTGGAGACACAGCAGTTGCAGTTAACCCTAAAGACAAAAGATATAAAGATTTAATTGGTAAAAACGTAGTACTTCCAATAAGTAATAAAAAAATACAAATTGTTGGAGATAATCACGCTGATCCTGAGTTTGGTACAGGTGTTGTTAAAATAACTCCAGCTCATGACCCAAATGACTTTGCTGTTGGAGAAAGACATAACTTAGAAAGAGTAGTTTGTATTAATCCAAATGGTACAATGAATGAAAATGCACTCGAGTTTGCAGGCCTTGATAGGTTTGTTGCTAGAAAAAAACTTGTCCAAAAACTAAAAGAATTAGATTTACTAATTAAAGTTGAAGAAATGACACATAATGTAGGGCACTCAGAACGTACTAATGCAGTAGTAGAACCATACTTATCAAAACAATGGTTTGTTAAAATGAGACCACTAGCAGATAAAGTTTTAGAAAATCAAAAAAATAAAGATTCTAAAGTAAATTTTGTGCCAGAACGTTATGAAAAAATTATGAACCACTGGATGGAAATTACATACGACTGGTGTATCTCAAGACAATTATGGTGGGGTCACAGAATACCAGCATGGTACAAAGGACAGGAAGTATATGTTGGGGAGAATAAGCCAGAAGGTGAAGGTTGGACTCAAGATAAAGACGTACTAGACACTTGGTTTTCAAGTGCACTTTGGCCATTTTCAACACTTGGTTGGTTAGAAAATAAAGAAGATTATAAAAGATATTACCCAAATAATGTACTTGTAACAGGATATGATATAATTCCATTCTGGGTTAATAGAATGACTTTCCAAGGACTTCACTTTACTGGTACAAGACCGTTTAAAGATTGCATAATTCACGGACTTATTAGAGATAAAGAAGGAAGAAAAATGAGTAAAAGTCTTGGTAACGGAGTAGATCCGATGGACGTTATAGAAGAGTACGGAGCAGATGCTCTTAGATTTTTCTTAACAACATCAACAGCACCAGGTCTAGATCTTAGATACGATGAAGACAAAGTAGCATCAGCATGGAACTTCTTTAATAAACTTTGGAATGCATCAAGATATGTTCTTATGAATACAGAAGATGTAACAAAAATAAATTTAGAAAACTTAGAAAATAAAGATAAATGGATTCTTACAAAGTTACAAGAAACTATTAAAAACGTAACTAAATTTACAGATAAATATGAATTTAATAATGCAGGTACAGAACTTTATAACTTTATATGGACATGTTTTTGTGATAACTACATTGAAATGAGTAAATTTAGTTTAGACAAAGAAAGTACAAGAAGTACACTTCTTCATGTTCTAACAAACATTATAAAAACGCTTCATCCATTCGCACCATTTATAACCGAAGAAATTTATTCTAAACTAAGCGTAAAAGATGAAGAATCAATTATGATAAGTGCATACCCTGAAGTAAATAAAAAACATATTTTTACAAAAGAAGAAGAAATTATTGATGAAGAAATAGAATTTATTAAAAACTTTAGAAATATCAAACTTGAAAATAAAATAACTAAAGATTTAAAAGTAATGATTACTAAAGAAAATGACTATAATGTAATTAATAAAATATTAAAACTAGAAGAATGTATTATAAAAGAAAAACTTGATATTAAATCATTTGAAGTTTTCACTAAAAATTACGGAATGACTATATTCTTTGAAAAAGAAGAAACTAAAGAGGACATCGAAATTAAAGAAAAACAAATTGAAAGTTTAAAATCATCTATTAAAAGAAGAGAAGGTTTACTTGCTAATGAAAATTATGTAAGTAAGGCTCCAAAAGAGTTAGTTGAAAAAGAAAAAGAAAATTTAGAAAAGGAGAAATTAGAATTAGAAAGTTTACTTTCTAACTAAATAAACAATATGGAAAATAATTCAATAAATAAATTATACGAAAAATACTTACTATCAGGAGATATAGACGAAAAGTGGGGCATCATAGATATGCTAGTTGGATATGCAAGTTATGCAAAAAAACACGCTGGCAAAAATGGCGTAGGTCCTGATTTCCCATACGATATAGAGTTCTATGTAGGAAAAATTTTAGAAATAAATGATATGGAAACAAATAAAAATTATGGAGACTTTTTAGAAAAACAAGTTCTTCAAAATAATATCGTATCTACATTTCACATTGAGCACATGTTTGAAGAAAAATTAAGACCACAAGACAATAACATAAGAGGATATATCTTAGATGGGATAAGTTATTATACTTACCATATATATTATGGTAAATTAACTTCATTACTAGGAAATGAACAAACTTATGAAAATATTAAAAAAGCAATCACAGATATAAATGAAGAAATGAAAAAAGAATTAGGTAACATAGTAAGATAAAATAAAAAGATTATATGATAAATATAGTCTTTTTATTTTAAAATAATTGAAATGTATTTAAAAAAATGATATGATTATATCATAGAAAAGAGAGGATAAAAATGGAACTTAAAAAAAAATCAAAAACTAAATTAATTGTATTAGTAGCAAGTTTACTCGTATTAACAACTAGCTTAACTTACGCATTTTTTGCAGGAGGAGCAGGACCTGCTGCTAATACTGATGTAAATGTAGCAAGTGGAACTACTACTAAACTAACTTTTACAGAAGGAACAGCAATAAACCTTGAATTAAATGAAACAACTCTTGCTGAAGGTGGTAATGATGCATCAGGATCTACGGCTTCAAGTGCAACACTTACTCTTGGAACTAATGTGACAAGCGCAACCGAGTATTATCAAGTTTATTTTAATGTAACTGGTAATGAGTTTGTTTATACCACGGTAGATAAAACTCCAGAGATGCTTCTTAGTATATTAGACAATGAAGGTAATGCAGTAACACTTGCTGGTCTTACAGCAGTATCGCCTGGTGTATATGATATAACTGAGTACAAAGGTTTAATAAAAGTTGCTGAAGACTTTGAAATAACTGGAAACTCAACAACTACTCAGGAGTGGGAAGCTCAGATTACTTTTGTGAATTTAACAACTAATCAAGCACTTAATGAAGGGAAAACACTTGATGCTGAGTTCATACTTCAAAGTGAAAAAATATTAAGTGGAGCAGAAACTATAATTGCATCACACGACGATACAAATGGATTATTCTATCATGATTCAAATCTTGAAAACGGAGCAAACGATAATAGCTATAGATACTCAGGTTCAAACTCAGTAGTGGCAAATAACTATGTTTGTTTTGGTAGTGATGTATCACCATGTCCAGCAGAAAATATTTACAGAATAATAGGTTACTTTGATAATGGAAATGGTTATGAAATAAAATTAATAAAGAATTCGAGTATGGGAGATATGGCTTGGGATGACGGGAATGTAAATGACTGGGAAAATGCGAGTTTAAATACATATCTAAATGGATATTTTTATAATAATATACCTGCTCATTATCAAAATATGATAGCAGAAGCAACGTGGAACTTAGGCGGGAACAGTACAATGGGAATACCTACTAGTGAATTTTTATTTAATGAGAGTAATAATAATAGTTATAATAGCTTATATAAAACAACTATAAAAGAAAACATTGGGCTGATGTATCCGAGTGACTATGGATATGCATCATATAGAGATGCCTGGACAGAAAGTTTAGGGGCTAATTACAATGACAAAAATAATAATAATTGGCTTTATAGTAGTTTTACTTGGACAATATCACATAATTTAGATTACTCATCTTACACATGGTTTATTCCTTTTTCTGGTAAGTTAGTAAATTCTTTTGTTTATTATGAATATGATGTTAAACCTGTTTTCTATTTAAATTCTGATATAAAAATCTTAGCCGGAACAGGTAGTTCTTTAGATCCATTTATTGTTGGTTCATAATATTAAAACTTTAAAATAACTTTTAAAAGATTATATGATAAATATAGTCTTTTTTTCATATAGTTTATTGGTGAACTAAATGAATTTAGTTAATAATATTAAAAACTTCTTATATGATCAATCATACTTTATATCTATATATGAAGAGTATGTACATATATTTGCATATTCTAAAATAGAAAAATTTAGTGACACAGTTTTAATTTTTAAGTTTGATAAATTTAAACTCTTAGTGAAAGGAGAAAAACTTTTAATTAAAAAAATGTTAGTAAATGAAGCTCTTGTTAAAGGGATAATTAAAAGTATAACATTTGAATATGAATAAAAAAATATGGTTAAAAATCAAATGCGAGAAGTACTACAAGTTAATTAAAAAAATAAATAATTTAGAAGTCAGTTTATATGAAATAAAAAGTGTTGATGATGTAATATATTTAAAGACAGATTTAAAAAGTTATGAAAAACTCAAAAAATATTTAATTAGTTATGAATTTGACTTTTTTTCTTACTGTGGAATAAAAAAAATAGAAAGTAATATTTTAAATAATAAATTAACATTTTTAATAAGTATACTTGGAATAATAGCGCTTTTTATTTTAAACAATGTAGTAGTAGAAATAGAAATTTTACATGAAAGTGAAACTCTTAGAAATATTTTAGAAACCGAGCTTAATAGTTATAATGTAAAACCTCTTACTTTTAAAAAAGATTATGAAACATTAAATGAAATAAAAGACAAAATATTAAATGATTATAAAGATGAAATAGACTGGATTGAAATAGAGACTGTAGGTATGAAGTATGTAGTAAAGGTAGAAGAGCGAATTATAAATGATATAATAGAAACAGAGGAGTACTGCAACGTGTATGCTACAAGTGATGGAATGATTACTGAGGTAAATGTTGAAACGGGCGTTTTAGTAGTAAGTTTAGGAGATTTTGTTAAAGAAGGAGATTTACTTATATCGGGAGATATAATGTTAAATGAAGAAAATAAAGGTAAAGTCTGTGCAAGTGGAGTTGTAAAAGCAGAAAAGTGGTATGAAACAACTGTAAAAGTTCCTCTAGAATATTTTGAAGATACAAAAACTGGTACATCAAGATATAACTTAGTTTTAGAGCATGATAATAAAAAGACTAGACTACTAAACTCAAGAATCGAAAATTTTGAAAGCAACTACACAACATTATTTGATTTACTAGGATTTAAATTATATTTAGAAGAGCAAAATGAAGTTACAAGAAATTATTTAAATTACACAGAAGAAGAGGCAATAAATAAAGCTTTAGAGATGGCAAATAGTACAATGCTTGTCAAACTAAGTGAAGAAGAAAGCATTATTTTCAAAAAAGTTTTGAAAAAAAGTGAAATTAATAGTACAATAGAAGTAGATATATTTATGATAACAGAAGAGGTAGTCAGTTAGAAAGAGGTTTTAGTTGTGTTTGAAGAGCTTATTAGAGATACGATACAAAGTAGTTTTCCCGTGCTTGCAATGGTTTTGGTGACAGCAATTTTACTTAGATATTTATATTTTAAATACAATAGACATAAATTTAGACTTCATAAAGAACTTATGCATTTAATATTTGTTACATATATTTTACTTTTGTTTATGCTTTTAAGTAAATCAGATATGAATAGTGTAAATGGTTTTAATTTAACTCCATTTGAAGAAATTTTAAGACACGATTTTTTATCATCTGCATTTAATTACAATGTACTTGGAAATATTTTTATTTTTATACCACTTGGCTACTATGTAGGATACTATATTAAATCAAAAGAAATAAAAACAACGTTCTTAGCGTCATTTATAATTAGTTTAAGTGTTGAGTTTATTCAGTACTTTATAGGTAGATCATTTGATATAGATGATATTATTTTAAATGTAGTAGGGGCTATGCTTGGGTTTATAATTTACAAGTTTTTCTTCGGAATTAAAAAAAGATTACCTAACTTTATGCAAAAAGATGGACTTTGGAGTATACTTTGTATTATAATGGTAACAGTTATTACGTTATATATTTTAGACGTTTTGGGGGTATTTAGTTTATAATGAATAATTATGATATAATAGATGAATATGGATATGTTTATCCAAAAGTACTTCCTAAAGTAATTGATAAAGCTTTGGAAGTCGAAAAAGTTAGTAATGCAGTTTTTACAATTATATTTGTTTCAGAAGAAAAAATAAGAGAAATTAATAAAGAGTATAGGGGTAAAGATAGTGTTACAGATGTAATATCTTTTGCTTTTGAGGATAGTGGTAAACTACCAATAAACGATATTAGAATACTTGGTGATATATTTATATGTATTCCAAGGATGCTTGAGCAAGCAAAAGAGTACAGTAGTAGTAACGTTAGAGAAATATGTTTTCTAGCAGTTCATGGATTACTTCATTTACTAGGGTATGACCACATGGAAAGTAAAGACGAAGAAATAATGATAGCAAAACAGGAGTTGATTTTAAATGAGTTCACTGAAACAAGATGGGAAAGAACCAAATAAAAAATTCACAATAAGAAGAATTTTTAATAGTATGAGATATTCAATACAGGGCTTGGTTTATGCGTATACTAATGAGCAAAGTTTGCTTTTACATGGTGTATGCACACTAATAGTAATACTTATAGGGATACTTCTTCAAATAAGTTTTACACAGTGGGTAATAATACTTCTTGCTGATGCAGTGCTTCTAAGTATTGAACTTCTAAACACAGCAATCGAGGCAACAGTAGATATGTTTACAAAAGAGTTTCATCCTAAAGCTAAAATAGCTAAAGATTGTGGCTCAGCTGCAGCATTTGTAACAGGGGTTGCATTTGCAGTAATATGCAGTTTTATATTTATAAATGAATTAATAATAATATTTAGTTAGGTAGGGTAAAAATGAAAAGTGGATTTGTAAGTTTAATAGGAAGGCCTAATACAGGTAAAAGTACACTTCTTAATACAATAATAACAGAGAAGGTAGCAATTACTTCTGATAAGGCTGGTACAACAAGAAACATAATACAAGGAATTTACAATGAAGAAGGTTATCAAATTGTTTTTGTAGATACTCCAGGTATAGGTAAACCAATTAATAGACTTGGTAAAGTTTTAAATAAAGAAGCAATAGCACTTACTAAGGATGTTGATGTAATACTTTTTGTAGTGGATATAGCAGCAGGTTTTGGTAAAGGTGATAAGTTTATTTTAGAAATGCTAAAAAACAATGATGTACCAGTAATTTTAGTATTAAATAAAATTGATAGAGTAAATAAAGAAGATTTACTTGAAAAAATAAACGAAGTTAAAGAATATTATTCTTTTGCAGAAATAGTGCCTTTATCTGCTATGAAAAATGATAATGTAGATAGACTTGTTGATGTTATTAAAAAATATTTAACTGATGATGTTAAATACTTTGATGATGATGAGTTTACTAGTTCTACATCAAGTTTTATGGCAAGTGAGCTTGTAAGAGAAAAAATACTAAATACAACTGAAGAAGAAGTTCCTCACGGAATAACTTGTTATACAACTGGTTTTGAAAATAAAAAAGATATAATTAATATATATGTAGATATAATAGTAGATAGAGACTCTATTAAAAAAATTATAATTGGAAAGCAAGGAACTAAACTTAAAAATATTGGTGTTGAAGCAAGAAAAGATTTAGAAAGATTGTTTGGAAAAAAAGTTTATTTAGAAACTTATGTTAAAACAATTGAAAACTGGAAAGACAAAGAAAAGTACTTAGCAGAGCTTGGTTTTAAAAACTTTGAATAAAATTGAATAAAAAATAAAAATGTTTATCATTATATATTTAGGAAGGTGATAAACATGGATAGTAAGAAAGCTTGGCAAAAGTTTGCTAGAAGTGGCAAAGTTACTGATTATTTAGAATATAAAAAAATAGCAAAGAAGAGGTAATATGACAGAGGCAGTTGAAGGATTTATTGTTCTTGAAACCCCGTATGGAGAAACTTCAAAGATAATAAATGTTTTTACTAAAGAGTATGGACTAATTGGTATAATGGCAAAAGGTGCTAAATCAATGAAGTCACCCTTTAGAAGTAGTACGCTTAAATTTACTTATGGATTATTTCATATAAAATATAATGAAAAAAAACTATCAACCCTAACAAGTGTAGATATAATTACCCCTCTTAAAAATATAAGAAACGATTTAGCACTTATTAGCTATTTAACATATATTACAGATCTTACATATCAAGTATTAAAAGAATCAAATAATAAAAAACTTTATGATTATTTTATTAATGTAGTACTTAAACTAGAAGAAGGACTAGCCCCAAGTATACTAACTAATATACTTGAAATAAAATATTTAGACTTTCTAGGAGTTGGAATAAACTTAAATGAATGTGCACTATGTGGTAACAAAGATAAAATAGTTACAGTAGACGCAAGTTATGGAGGTCTTATTTGCTCATCTTGTTTTAGAAATAGTAAAGTAGTAGATCCTAAAGTAATTAAACTTCTAAGAATGTACTATCTAGTAGATATAAAAAACATAACAAGTATTAAAATAGATAAAAATCATGAAAAAGATATTAATCTATTTATAAAAAATTATTATGATGCATACACAGGTATGTATTTAAAAAGTAAAGATTTC
>CAYJKL010000012.1:20879-38075 GCA_964370755.1 uncultured Muribaculaceae bacterium | reverse complement strand
TCTTCAGGACTAATCATAATAGTATTAGATATATGTTTACCTAAATCTTTCCATTTTACATCAGGTAAAATATGAACCGGAACATATAAATAATTTCCTAAATTAGTAAATAGCAATAATGTTTCTTGAGTAGTAACTAAATACTCACCAATAACAAAGTCTCCAGGTTTAAGTGCTGTATCATCTTCACTAGAAGAATATGATTTATAACTAACTCTTTTAACATAACCTTCATTTGTAACAACCACTACCACGTTTTCAGTAGGAATCATTTCTTTAAGATCAACTTTTATCTCTTCAACAGTCTCTTCAATAACAGTCTTTCTAGGGGTAGCATACTCTTTCTTAATGTTTTTAAGTTCAAGTTTCATAACAGACTTAAGTTTCTCTTCACTTGCTAAAATTTCTTCAAGACCCGCTATAGCACGCTCAAGTTTTTCTTTTTCATCAGCAAGAATAGTAATATCAAAGTTTGTAAGTCTATAAAGTTGAAGTTCTACAATAGCTTTAGCTTGTTCTTCAGTAAAATCATAAGTTTTAACTAAATTAACAATTGCATCACTTTTATTTTTACTACTTCTAATTAAAGCAATTACTTCATCTAAAATAGATAAAGCCTTCATTAAACCTTCAACAATATGATATCTTTTCTTAAAATGTTCTAAATCAAACTCAGTTCTTTTAGTAATTACATCTCTTTGATGAGCTATATAAGCATCTAAAATTTCTAAAATACCTAAGAGTTTAGGAGTTCTATTAACAATAGCAACCATATTATAATTATACGATACTTGAAGTTCCGTATTTTTAAGTAAATAGCTAAGTACAAAATCTTTATTAGCACCAGCTTTTAAATCAATAGCGATTCTAAGACCAGTTCTATCAGTTTCATCTCTAACCTCAGCAATACCTTCAATTTTCTTATCAATTCTAATACCATCAATTTTAGCAACCAAAGCTTGTTTATTAACTTCATAAGGTACTTCAGTAATAATAATTTGATCTTTATTTTTTTCTTTTTTAAACTCAATCTTACTTCTAACAATTACTTTACCCTTACCAGTAGTAAACGCATCTTTAATACCATCTATTCCTTGCGCAGTTCCACCAGTTGGAAAATCAGGACCTTTAACAATTTCCATAATCGTATCTAAGTAACAATTCGGAGAATCAATTCTTTTAACAGTTGCATCAATAATCTCACCTAAGTTATGAGGAGGAATATTAGTAGCATAACCTGCAGAAATACCACTTGCTCCATTTACTAGTAAATTAGGATACTTAGCAGGAAGCACAGTAGGTTCAAGCATACTATCATCATAGTTATATGTCATATCAATAGTATTTTTATGAATATCTTTTAAAAGTTCTGCAGCAATTTTAGATAACCTTGCCTCAGTATAACGATATGCCGCAGCTGGGTCACCATCCATTGAACCATTATTACCATGCATATCTATTAAAATAGCATTTTGTTTCCACCACTGACTCATACGAACCATTGCCTCATATATACTTGAGTCACCATGAGGGTGATACCATCCCATTACATTTCCTACAGTTTTAGCAGATTTTTTATATGGTTTATCAAAAGTATTTTTATCTTCATGCATCGTAAATAAAATACGTCTTTGAACAGGTTTAAGACCATCTCTAACATCTGGTATCGCTCTATCTTGAATAATTTCTTTAGCGTACTTACCAAATCTATCACCCATTATATCTTCAAGTGAATAATCGTGTATTTTTTTAAGTATATCTTCCATGTTTCACCTAATTTCTATAGTCATCTTCAAGTGTGAAAATAACGTTTTCATTTATCCAGTCTTTTCTAGGTTCAACTTTATCACCCATCAAAGTACTAACTCTTTTTTCTGCCATCGCAGCATCATCTATATTAATTCTAATTAAACTTCTAGTATCAGGGTCCATAGTAGTTTCCCATAACTGATCAGGATTCATCTCCCCTAGACCTTTATATCTTTGAATAGTATAAGTCTTAGTAGTATTTCTTTTTTCATCTTCAAGTTCTTCATCAGAATACAAATATTTAAAATCTTTACCAACAGAAAATTTATACAAAGGAGGAAGTGCTATATAAAGCTTACCTTCTTCTAAAAGTGGTCTCATATATCTATAAAAGAACGTTAAAAGTAAAACTTGTATGTGAGACCCATCTACATCGGCATCTGTCATTATAATTATTTTATTATAATTAGCATCTTCTTTTTCAAAAGACGAACCAATACCAGCCCCAATAGTATGAATAATCGTATTAATTTCTTCATTTTTTAAAATATCTTCCATACTAGCTTTCTCAGTATTAATAACTTTACCTCTAAGAGGAAGTATCGCCTGAAACTTTCTATTACGTCCACCTTTAGCAGAACCACCCGCAGAATCCCCTTCTACTAAAAACAGTTCGTTAACTTTAGGATTTTTACTTTGAGCAGGAGAAAGCTTACCAGATAAATTCTTTTCAATTTTATTTTTATTCTTACCATTTCTTGCTTCTTCACGAGCTTTTCTAGCAGCATCTCTAGCAAGTTTACTTCTAAGAGCTTTATCTAATATACTAAGTGCAATTTCTTTATTTTCTTCAAGAAAAAATCTCAAATTCTCATAAGTAACGCTCTCAGTAATACTTCTAGCCTCTGGCGTACCAAGTTTACCCTTAGTTTGCCCTTCAAACTCAAGTAAGTTCTCAGGTATTCTTAAATTAATAACAACACTAAGACCTTCTCTTACATCACTACCATCTAAATTTGCATCTTTACCTTTTAAAATATTATTACTTCTTGCATAATCATTAAAAGCCTTAGTAATACCAGTTTTAAAACCAACTTCATGCGAACCACCATCACTAGTTTTAACATTATTAACAAAAGACATAATATTTTCATTATAAGATTCACTATACTGCATCGCAATCTCTACATCAATTGCTTGTTTATTACCTTTAAAATTAATTACTTTATGTAAAACTTTCTTATCTTCATTTATATATTCAACAAAACTAATTAAACCATTTTCATAATGAAATTTAGCCTCTTTATTATCAGCTTCATCTACTACTTCAACAGTTAAATTATTAAGAAGAAAAGCAGACTCCTGCATTCTTTCACAAATTGTTGTATAAGAAAAATTACAATTTTTAAAAATCGAATCATCAGGCATAAACGTAACAGTAGTACCCGTCTTCTTACTAGTACCAATTTCTTTAAGAGGTTCTAAAACATTCCCACCATCATGAAATTTTATTTCATTTATCTTACCTTCTCTTTGAATAGTTACATTCATCCATTTAGATAAAGCATTAACAACACTAGCCCCAACTCCATGTAGCCCACCAGACACTTTATATCCAGCTTCTTGAAATTTACCACCAGCATGTAACACCGTGTAAATAACTTCCGGAGTAGACTTACCAGTTGCATGCATACCGATAGGTACACCACGCCCATTATCAGATACTGTAATACTTCCATCTTTATTTATAACAAGTTTAATATAATCACCAAACCCATTAATAACCTCATCTATTGAGTTATCTACAATTTCCCATATTAAATGATGCATCCCACGTTTATCAGTTGAACCGATATACATACCAGGACGCTTTCTTACAGCCTCTAGCCCTTCCAATACTTTTATACTATTTTCATCATAATTTGTCGTCATTTATATTTTCACCAAAGATATTATAGCAAAAAAAAGCGCCTAATGGCAACTTTTATTTATTAATATTGTAACTTTCTCCAGAAAAACTATCAAAATTGAATGAATTTGGAGTACTATTACTTTCAGTTTTAAGTTTAGGCAGTACCATATCGTCATCTTCTAAAACACTATTTTGAACATCCATAACTGGTATTACTTCTTCTTTAGGTTTATCTATATGTACTGAACTAAAAATCTGTGAACTAACAGGTTTTATAATAGTTTTATCATTTTCTTGCACTTCAGTAGTAGTTTTAATATCGTCAAACTTAATAGCAGGCTCTTCTATTCTAATTGGTTCAATTTTTATTGGAACTGGAGCAACTGGAATTTCTACTGGCTTAATTGGTTCAGCAACCACAGGTTCATTTATAACCGGAATTTCTATTGCTGGCATTACCTGAGTTACTTCAGTATCAATAACTGGCTCTGGCACCACTGGAGTTACTACTTCAGGTGTAACTGGCATAGGAGCAGGCATTTCTATTTTAATTTCTTCTTTAACAGGCTCTAGTATTGGCGCAGCAGACTGTGCTACGATTGCATCCATTTCCATATTTACTTGTTCTTCTATTTTAGAAACCTTTTCTTCCACTACTTCAGCATTACTAGGTTTAGCTATTAAAATATCAACATTTTCTTTTTTTACTTCCACTGGAGTACTTACACTCTCATCTTTAAATCCATCTTGAGTTAATTTTTGTAACCTTCTAGTCTCTTCTAATTTTTTATCCTTTTTACCAAGCATTAAAACTAGCACAAACAAAACAATTAAAACTACTATAGCTATAATCAAATACGTCGTAAAGTTATCTATACTATACATCTTATCAAGTATATCTTGCATTATCTCTCCCACTTTCTTATTCTAATATATATTCAGTTTATCACGAATTAATTACATAATCAATATATAAACTAACATTTACACAAAAACTTTACAAAAAAATAAGCCCATTTCTAGACTTATTTATAACGATTCATTTGACTCATAACTTGTTTAACTTGTTTTTGAGAAGGTTTTCTTCCCATTTGACTCATCATCGCCTCTATCATTTTTTCATTTATTGGAGGATTTTTAACTAAAGCTTTTTTCATAAGTGTTCTCGCTACTAAGAAACCTATAATCAAACCAGCTACTAAACCAATACCAATGTATATAACTTGTTCTAACATTTTACTTTCTCCTTAAATATATTTTACTATAAATACTCACTTATTTCAACTAATTATAAGCAAGTATTTTATCTATCCAAAAATAATCTTTATTTTTGAAATCACAAACAAACAAATTTGGATTTAAATAAATTTTCTCAAAAATACTTTTCTTATTAATATTTGTACTTAATTTAATAAACGTAAAATGTGTTTCAATATTTAAAGTTTCATCTCTATACTTATTATACATTTTATGTCTATTACGATTCATCGTATAAAAATCATTATCTTTAAAATTTTCAAAAATAAAATTATTTACATCATTTCTTTTAAACGGTATAGCAAGCTGATCAAATAAACTTATACCAGTTGCTATATCATCATTACCTAAATAATAAATATTTTCAAGCGCTTTATAAAGATTATATGGATTATCCTTAGTAAGTATTTTAAATTCTTTATTTATATAAAATATATAAAATGTTCTCATTTCTATCACCTGAGAACATTTTACTACAAAGCGTATGTAAAATTTTGTCGAATTTTCTTAAAAAAGAAATTCTTCACTAATATTTACTTTACTTTTAATTTTAGTTTTAATTTTTTCTTTAGTAATACCCAAATAAGTAAGCACTTCACTAGGATTCCCACTTAACCCAAAAGAATCAATACCTATTATATATTCATGATTTGTAGCAAATCTATTCCATATAAGAGATGATCCTGCTTCAAGTGTAAATATTTTACTATCTTTAGGAAGAAGCTGAGCTTCGTATTTAGGATGCTGCTTTAAGAAAAGTTCAACACTTGGCATAGATACAACTCTAACATCAATTCCTTCTTCAAATAGTTCTTTAGCAGCATCAAGCGCTAGATGTACTTCACTACCAGTTGCAATAAGTATAGCATCTAGTTTTACTTTTTCTTTTCTAACCATATAAGCTCCATACTTAACATATTTAGAATTAGTATGAGTAAGTTTTTTCAATTTTTCTTTACTTACAACTAAAGCACAAGGAACTTTTTTCTTAATAGCAAAATCCCAGGCCCCTATTACTTCATTTATATCTGCTGGTCTAAATGTATAAAAATTAGGTATCATTCTAAGTGCTGATAAATGCTCTATAGGCTCATGAGTTGGTCCATCATAACCTACACTAACTGAGTCATGAGTAAAAATATAAACAACTGGCAAGCTCATAAGTGCACTATTTCTAATCGCAGGTTTTAGGTAATCACTAAATGTTAAAAACGTACTTCCATACACAAAAAGTCCAGAAAGCGCCATTCCATTTATTATATCTCCCATAGCTCTTTCTCTAACTCCAAAAGCGATATTTTTAGCAAGCGGAGTCTTAGGACTCATAGTTCCGCTTTTAGTAATAAAAGTCTTACAAGACGCTTGTAAATCTGCACTTCCACCTAAGAAAAAATTACTCTTAGACGAAATAACATTAATTATTTGCTGATTACTTTTCCTAAGTTCTTCTTCATAATTTGATTCTATTTTAAAATCAATATTTTCTAAATCAATTTTTAAATTATGTTCATTTAAATAATTATAAACTTCAATAATCTTACTATTTTTAGAAGCGCTCATTAAATCAGTTTCAGTCGTCCACTTCTTAAGAACTTTATTAAGTCTAACAGTATTTTCTTTTCTAAAATCATCTACAAGAGAAGTATCTATATCAAAAGGCTCCAATGATACTCCACTAAGTTCCTTCATATTTTTAATATCTTTAGCACTAAGTGGATTAGAATGTACTCTATTATCATTTTGATATTTAGTACTCTCACCTATCTCTCCTTTTAAAACAACAATACTAGGTTTCTTACTTTTTTTAGCGTCTTTTAAAGCTTCTTCAATACCAATTATATTATTATTTTTACTTTCAAAAACATTAAACCCTATACTTTCAAACCTATCATGAATATCATCTACAAAAACATTTTCAAGAGTTCCATCAATAGACATATTATTAGCGTTATAAATTAAAATAAGTTTATTTAGCTTATGCACTCCAGCAAAAGATAATGCTTCATAAGACACACCTTCCATCAAATCACCATCACCACAAATACAGTAAGTATAGTGATCCATAAGTTTACTCTTAGGGTTTTCTTTTTTTATTAATGAAGAATAATATTTCTCAGATAAAGCTATTCCAACAGCATTAGCAACACCAGAACCAAGTGCCCCAGTACCAGCATCAACACCTGGCGTAATACCAACTTCAGGATGCCCAGGTGTTTTAGAATTAAGTTTTCTAAAATTCTTTAAATCTTCAATACTAATATTAAATCCAGCAATATGAAGGTAAGAATATAAAATTGCAGACCCATGACCTGCAGATAAAACAAGTCTATCTCTATTAATCCAATCAGGATTCTTAGGATCATAGTTCATTACTTTTCCATAAAGAACATACAAAACATTTGCTAAATCAATGGCAATACCTTGATGACCACTCGAAGCACTTTCAATCATATCAAGTGCCAAATATTTTGCTTCAGTTATAATTTTAATTTGTTTTTTTGCCATAAATTTATCCTCTTAAAGATTATATCATATAATAAAAAAAACTCAAACAAGTTTTCTAACTCTATTTGAATTTTTATAAACACCTTCAATAGCAGCACTAGTAACAACATAATCTTTCCAAGCATCTTGTGATATTTGATTATCAAAATCTGTTATTAAAAACACAGTATCTCCATCATCAAGTGGAGTTGTAACACTTTTAACTATACCATTTATAGTGCAGTATCCAGATAAAATACTTCCATATTCTTCATCAATACTATATGCAAGATCAATAACACTAGCACCTACTGGTAAATCAATTTCAACTCCATTAGTAAGTTTTACTTTTATCGTATTTAGTGCAAGTTCTTCTTTCATCTTTTCAAAGCAAATATTATCATTACTTTCAAATAAACTAGTAAGTGAATCTATAAGAAATTTATATTTATTTATACTACTTAATTTCTTTTGCATCTCTTCTCTAGCGGTTCCTTTTTTTTCTCTCCAGTAAGCACAAAGTCCATTAGCAGCTCTTTCGTTCATATTATGTGTTCTAATTAAAAGTTGAATTGTCCCAGGATTATCATTTAAATAAACATTCGTATGAATAGACTTATAACCGTTTGGTTTCCCTTTTCCAATAAAATCTTCAATTTTATTATCTTTAGGAGGACAAACACTATTTATATGACAAAGTGCTCTATAACAGTCTACTTTACTATCAACTAAAACTTTAATAGTTATTAAATCAAGAGGCGCAACATCTTTATTATTTGAACTCCCGTTCATAAATTTATATAAACTATAAACATTTTTAGTAGCGAATTTTACAATGCAAGGAATGCCCTCTTCATCAAGTTTATTCTTAATTTTACTTAAAGTTTCATTAATAGACTCTTCCCAAACATTTTTAGTTGTTTCTATCATCTTACTAAGATGCACAAATTCATCAGGATCAATATACATTAAAGATAAATCTTCAAGTTCTCTTTTAATACCATATGCTCCTAAAAGTTTAGCAAGCGGAGCAAATAAATCAAGAGTTTCTTTAGAATTTTCTACTTGCTTAGTGGGTTTTTGAAAACCCATAGTTCTCATATTATGAAGTCTATCTGCAAGTTTAACAATTAAAATTCTGATATCATCTTGAATACTTTCAATAAGTTTAATAGAATTCCTTGCTTCTCTTTCTTTCTTATCAGCAATTTCTTCTTTAGATATCTTAGTTAAACCCTTAACTATTTTAAGTACATTACTACCAAATCTTACTTCAATTTCCTCTTCTGAAGTATCACTATCTTCAAGCACATCATGTAAAAGCGCAGCTACAAGTGATTCTCCATCAGCACCAATTTCAGCCAAAATATAAGCAACAGAAAGTGGGTGTATTATATAATCCTCTCCACTCTTTCTTTTTTGCCCATTATGTGCTTTTTCAGCTAACAAATAAGCCGCAGTTACTTTTTCAACTTCATCAGCATTATACTCATTAACTAATTTAATTAATTTTTCAAAACTTATTTCACTCATACTACTACCTATAAAGAAAAAAAGGCGCAATAATAATCAAAAATAAATTTTGATAATTGCTCCTTTTTCTCCCCCTTTTAATAAAATTTCTATATAATATAGCACTTTATTATAGGTTTGTCAATTTTTACTCTTCAATTTCAACAAATCTAATAGATTCGATAATTATTTCTTCAAGAGGTTTATCACTAGTATCAGTATCCACTGTTGCAATTTTATCAACAGTATCAAGTCCAGCTATAACTTTTCCAAACGCAGCATAAGATCCATCTAAATAATTTGAATCCTGATGCACTATGAAAAACTGACTAGACGCTGAGTCCATTAAAGAACTTCTTGCCATAGAAAGCACTCCTCTTTCATGTGATAAATCGTTTTCCACACCATTTTCAGAAAACTCTCCTTTAATAGTTTCATCAGATCCACCAGTACCATTACCAAGTGGATCTCCAGTTTGAATCATAAAATCTTCGATAACTCTATGAAAAATAATACCGTCATAAAACTTTTCTTCAATTAACTTTCCAAAATTTTCAACAGTTATTGGCGCTACATCCGGATATAACTCAGCTATTATAACATCACTATCCATCGTAACTATTTTAACATAATTTGTAACTTCATTAGTTTCTTTAAAACTAACATCATCTACTTTTCCTTCAGTTATTTTTTCAAACTCTTCTTTTTCAATTTCAACAAATCTAATAGATTCGATAATTATTTCTTCAAGAGGTTTATCACTAGTATCAGTATCCACTGTTGCAATTTTATCAACAGTATCAAGTCCAGCTATAACTTTTCCAAACGCAGCATAAGATCCATCTAAATAATTTGAATCCTGATGCACTATGAAAAACTGACTAGACGCTGAGTCCATTAAAGAACTTCTTGCCATAGAAAGCACTCCTCTTTCATGTGATAAATCGTTTTCCACACCATTTTCAGAAAACTCTCCTTTAATAGTTTCATCAGATCCACCAGTACCATTACCAAGTGGATCTCCAGTTTGAATCATAAAATCTTCGATAACTCTATGAAAAATAATACCGTCATAAAACTTTTCTTCAATTAACTTTCCAAAATTTTCAACAGTTATTGGCGCTACATCCGGATATAACTCAGCTATTATAACATCACTATCCATCGTAACTATTTTAACATAATTTGTAACTTCATTAGTTTCTTTAAAACTAACATCATCTACTTTTCCTTCAGTTATTTTTTCAAACACTTCTTCTTCACCTCCACATCCAGTAATTAAAAATACACTCATAATTCCTAAAATTAATTTTTTCATTTTTCTCCTTTTTCATGTAATACTTTTTCTAGAGAATACTTAATTTGTTCTTTACTAAAAGGTTTAGCTATATAATCAGAAAAACCATCTTCTATATACTTTGTTTTAGCACCAGATATCGCATCCGCAGTAAGAGCAATAACCGGAACATCAAAAGTTTCAATTTCCTTTAATTTAACAAATGTTTCTTCTCCACTTAAATCGGGCATCATAATGTCCATTAAAATTATATCATACTTTTCACCAGAACGCACTTTTGTTAGACATTCTTCCCCACTTGTACACTCATCAGTAATAACATTTAACGGTGCAAGAGCTCTTTTAGCAACCTTTATATTTAGATTATTATCATCAACTATCAATATTCTAACATCTTCAAAATTAATATTACTCATATCTATCTTTTTCATTTTAATTGTTTCTTCTAAATTAACATCTTCTTCTAATTCCACTACTTTCTGAGGAATTTCAACTTTAAATGAAGAACCATGTCCATAACTACTATTAAATGTCAATTTACCATTTAAAAGTGCTACTAATTGATTAGTAATAGTAAGCCCAAGACCAGTACCTTCAGTAGTAGAATTTTTCTCTGCATCAAGTCTATCAAACTTATTAAAGAGTCTTCCCTTATGATCTTTCTTAATACCTATTCCACTATCTTCAACACTTAAAATCAATATACATTTTTCATCAGACACTTTAGCATCTAAATATATTTTCACAAAACCTTTTTCAGTATATTTATACGCATTTGATATAAAGTTATTAGCAATTTGTTTAACATGTGCTTTATCTCCAAATAACTTATAAGGCACTCTCGGAGAAACTTCAAATGTAACTTTTATATTTTTATCTTTGATTCTAAACTCATTTAATTTAACTATATCATTTATAACATTTTTAGGGTTATACTCAACATCAACAATTTCAATTAACTGACTTTCTATTTTAGAAATATCCATAATGTTACCAACAATTTCAAGTAATGTATTAGATGCAACTGATATATCATGAGCATCTTCTTTTAATTCATCAGGCAAATCTTTTTTATCCAAAATATCAGCACTAAGACCAACAATCGCATTAAGCGGAGTACGTATCTCATGACTCATACTTGATAAGAAATCAGATTTAGCCAAATTAGCTTTCTCTGCTGCAGCAGCAGCTGCATTAAGTTTTTGAATCGATTTCAAATCTGGATTTTCAATTGTATGAAACATTACAAAACAAAGGATAGCAAGGATAACATCATAAATCATTATACCTGGTACTAAAAATGCAATTAGCCCCATTATTAAACTTTCAGCAAATATAAAACACGCTATATAATACCTTTTATCGCTTTTATTAAAATTAAGCACAGTTGCTAAAATAGAACATAGCATAAAAAATCCTACAAAAATATATGTAACATTAAGCATAGGCCCAGTTGCATTGGTAACAGTACCTATTTCAATGAGTTCTACATCCATTGGAATTATAATAATTGAATATATTGAAACCATAACCATTAATGAAAATGTGAACTTTTTCATATTTGTTCTAACTTTCTCATATGCAACAGTCATAATATACGCAAATATATTTGCAGTAACTGAAACCATCAAAATCATTAAAACTTTATTGGTAACATTAATCCAATCATAATACTGTTCATTTAAAACATCAAGGGGATAAATCGCACACAAAAAATGAAGTGCTGTATTTATAAGTGCATAAAATAGTGACAAAATCACAATATATTCAAAATAATTATTCTCTATCGATTTTGCACTTTCTTTTGTAAAATATATTATAGCTATAATCCCAATAAATAAAAATGATATTAAGGGCAACTCAAACTCTAAAGATGTAAACGTCTCTAACATAGTATCAACTCCGTATATTATAAGATTAACATAAAAATCATAATTTCACAATAATATTTCACAAAAAAAGCAAAAATTTACTTTTTGTTTTTTGCTTTCAAAAATTTAATTTCTTGCGCTTCTTTCCAATTTGCACGAACATATTCTTTAAATTTTTCAGTATTTTCTTTTTCATTTTCATTCTTGGCAATTATTTCCTCATCAATCCAATTATCATTTCTAGGATCCCATAGTACGCCTAAATATTCATGCATTCTATCATAATAAAATTCTTCTAATGCATCTACTCCAAGTTCACTTCTCTTAACTTTAGGAGCATAATCTTCCATTAAATACCACATATTAGTAGCCAGTTTATCTCTAAGCATAGTCATAAACTCTTTTTTATTTTCAATTTCATAACCAGAAACACTTATAGGTTCATCAATTATCGTATATATTTTATCATAATCATATCTACTATAAGATGCAATCGGAACAATTTCAGCTCCTGTTTCTTTAGCCAGAAAAAATATTGAGTCATAAAGATCTAGCATAATTTTATTTTGACTATGATTATAAGCTCCTTCAGGATATATAATTATACTATTTTTATTGTTTATAACTCTTTTCATTTTTTCAAAAGCATTTTTTCTACTTACTTTACTATCTTTAAAAACATGAATCATCCCAGTTCCAATATAAGAAAAGTACATTTCAGGATTAAATTTAAGTTGTTCTGTTAATCCCAAAACCAAATAAGCATTTCTATCAATAGAACCTACTGTTGTTTTCAAATCATCATCAAAAGAATGAGTTGGCACAAATATATAAGGAACTCTTTTTTTAAGTTTTGCTTTTTTAACAAATATATTTTCCTTAGTAGCAGATGAGTTAACAACAAATCTAACTACTGGATGAAAAATTTTTCTCATATTCATTCCAAATCTTGATGTAAAATTTTTCTCATTAGTACTGTGAATATAATTAAATATTCTTTTATTAATTTTCTCACCCTTTTTAATTTTTTTAATTATTTCATTTTCAACACTTTTTAATTTAACAGCATCTTTAGATACTTTATTTATTTTAAGCGGCATATTACATGGCCCCCCATGAGTAGACGCTACATCTGGAATGATTTTATTAATATCTTCTCTTGTAATAACCTCTTTCTTATATAAAACTTCTAAATTTTCAATTATTTCTTTACAATGATCCATAGATTTTTCAAAAAGTTCATCAAAAGAATAATTATATATTCTATCAGTAAACATAGGATTAAACCAATAATTTTTATCTTTATTTAAATATTTATTTACCTCAAAAAAATCTCTATTATAACTAAACGCATCTTTTTCCACTCTATTTCTATATACAGTGTTTAAAATTTTTACTTTTAATCCATATTTATCTTCTTTAGAAGCTTTAGCAAGTTTTTTTACTTGTAAACTTGCTTTTCTAAGAATACTTCCTTTACCTGCATCACCATAAGTAAGAAAAAAACTTTTATTTAAAACATCTTCTAAATCTTTATCAAATAATTTTTTCTTAAACTTAAAATCTTTACTAACTTTAATTTGCTTCGGATTTCTATTTTCCCTAACCATTATTAAATACTGATCAAGCATATTTTCAGTTACCCCATGCTGCCAAGTTACATTAAGAACATCTGGAGTATGATCACCAGCTAAATAAATAATATACGGATGAGTATAAGAATCAAGTATATGATGAGTAATATACCCAAGTCCAATAAATGATCTTATACTCTCTTTATTCAAAACATTAGCTTTTTTTGCAACATTAATATAATTATATACAAATTCTCTAAAACCATTTTCTTGTATTTTAACTGAAAATTCAGTATTTTCTCTAACTCTTTTTTTATCTAAAAATTTGTAAAAATTATGATACAAAAACAAATCATGACCTTGTGCAAATACATTATATTTATCATAATTAGGATAATTCTCCAAAATTTTACTTGATAATTTCTTCTTTAACTCTTTATAGAAAATATCATGTGTTTTAAGTCCTGCCATAAATCCCCCTTGATTTTTACTAACCTATTCTAGCGTATTTATTGTTATAACCAGATACATGACCTTCATATATTTTATATTCTTTTAAAAAGTCATAAAAATCTGATGGCCTTACATCTTTATTTTTAATATTTCTAAATATTTCCATATTTGCTTCATCTAATACTGTAGCAATCCATTCGGAACAAAAATATTTATTTGATTTACGCTTGATACCTTTTGTTGTAAAAAGTAAATAAATAAGACCCAACACATTATACTTATATCCTTCTTTATTTTTCCAGTAATTATTAACAACTTTTCTTATTTCATTATATTTCTTACTATTTATCGGCACTTTAAAAACTATTATATCCTTAATTACACCATTACTAAATGCTGATTTTTTAATATTTTCTTCAACAAGTCCAGCATTAAAAAGATTCCACTTGCTTCTTCTAGCAAATGATCTCATATTTGTTAGCGAACTATTAAAAGATAAAGAAGCATGTGTGTATAAATCCTTTTCTCTACGGTCATAAAAATTAACGAAAGACCTTACTCTAATAACTCTCGCTGGAAATGTTTTTGATTTACTAATAACAAAATAAATATACTTTTCCATAATTTCCCCTCTTACTGTTTATATATTGTAACACACTTGGTACATTTTGTCAAATTTCACACTATATATACATATTGAAAATATTTTACCTATCATAATATAACATTTTTCTAAACGAATTTCAAGATAAAATTTTTCCATATTTTACTATTTAACATCTCCTAATTATATGATATAATTTATAAAACAAATGTTCGGAGGTATTATGAATAGAAATATATTATGCATTGATTTAAAAAGTTTCTACGCAAGTGTAGAATGTATAGAAAAAGGTTTAGACCCCTTCACTACTCCATTAGTAGTAGCTAACAAAAATCAAGGTGGTGGCGCAATCACACTTGCAATCACACCCTATTTAAAAAAACAAGGTATAAAATCAAGAGGTAGATTATTCGAAATACCTAAAAACATTCCATATATAATCGCCAAACCTAGAATGGGTCAATATATTAAAAAAAGTTCAGAAGTTATCAATATATACTTAGATTTTATATCTAAAGATGACTTACATGTATATTCTATTGATGAAGCATTTTTAGATGTTACTACATACTTAAAATTATATAAACTAACTGATACAGAGCTTGCAAAAAAAATACTAAAAACAATATATAAAAAAACAGGGTTAACTGCAACATGTGGTATCGGCACCAATATGCTTCTTGCAAAGCTCGCACTAGATAATGAATCTAAAAGCGCAAAAAACGGTATTGCAAAATGGACACAAGATGATATAAAGACCAAACTTTGGCCGATTACTCCCCTTTCTAATATGTGGGGAATTGGATTTAGAATGGAAAGGAATTTAAATAAACTCGGAATATTTAGTGTCGGTGATTTAGCAAATTACAATAAAGGTAAACTTAAAGATTTATATGGAGTAATCGGAGAAGAACTTCATAATCATGCTAATGGATTAGATGAAAGTGTAATTTCAGAAAAAACAGTCATTAAAAGAAATATATCCTATGCAAGTAGCCAAATTCTTTTTGAAAACTACAACAGCGATAATATCAAACTTATAATAAAAGAAACTTTAGATGTTCTAACATCACGCCTTAGAAATAATAATAAACTATGCAGATCTTTAAGTATATCAATTGGTTACTCAAAAGACTTTGGCGGTGGTTTTCATAAATGTATCAAACTTGAAAACTATACAGATGACATAACCATTCTAAACAAATATGCAAATAGTTTACTAGATAAATATGTAGAAGACATTCCTATTAGAAAGCTTGGAATATCTCTAGGAAAATTAACTAACAATAATTTTTTACAATTAAATTTATTCGAAGATTACAAACTAACAAACAAAGAAAATAACTTAAATAAACAAATGGATAAAATTCAAAGTAGATATGGCAAAAGCAGTATAGTTCATGCAAGTGCTTTAGCAAAACATTCAACTGTACTAAATAGAAATGAAAAAATAGGAGGACACAGTATATGAAAGACAGAAAAATGACTAAATGGTTACCTTTTGATTCAGTAACATCATCCAAAAACGCAGTAAATAAACTAGAATATGAAAGAAACAAAATTGAAAAACCAATTTTAAGTGAAGATGAATTAAATGAAATTGAAGAAAATATTATAAGGGCATACCAACTAAAACAAACTATCACAATTCATTATTATGAAAATGGTTACATAAAAAAAATAACAAACAAAATACATAAAATAGATACAATAAAAAAAAGAATAATCTTTTGTGATCATTCTTTTATCTATTTTAATCAAGTTCTTGATGTTGGTAAATCTTTAAATTCATAATCTTGATGCTGTTGTATTCCAGTATCAAAATTATACTCAACTTTTGATAAATCATCTTGATTATTATTTTCTCTAATTACAACATTTTCACTAGTCACTCCTAAATAATTAGATTCAAGACCTTTAAGTATATCAGCAACTTTAAACGTCTGACTATTATAACCACTATTTCTAAGCCAAGCAATAGTGTTTTTGTATTTCTCCAAAACTGTTCCGTTAAGGCCACTCAAATAGATTTCAAGAGAATTGTTATTCAGCTTTTCTAAATCATCAGTAATATCTTTAACCCCGTAATTTTTACAGTAATCATCAAATGTTAAATTACTATCACTAGCATTATTAGCCACAACAAGCGTAACTAAATCCATACCTACTACACTATCAAGCATAGCAAATGCAGTGTTACCGTTAAATTTAGCTACCGAATCTTGATATATTTTAGTCATCGCATGAATATTATAATCTATATTTTGAAGTTTATCCTCAGTTTTTAAATGTCCATAAGTATCTAAACCTGTTTCAGCATCCGTTCCAATACTCACTCTTCCATCAGCATACACTGAAAAAGGTGCATTCTCATTTAAGTTAGTCATATAATTACTAATTGCATACATAACATAAGGATCAATCCCGTGTAAATCAGCAGACTGTTTAATTTTTTGCCCCGTTGAAGACTCAATAAATGAAAC
>CAYJKL010000012.1:0-20779 GCA_964370755.1 uncultured Muribaculaceae bacterium | reverse complement strand
CATCCCTGAATCTTTTTTTAAACTTTTCTTTAAATTTTTATTATATTTTTCTAGTATTCTAGGTTTAGAGAAATCATATATATATTTAATTAACTTACCTTTTCTTCTAGCAAATACCCCATAACCTTCTCTTTTAATAAATTTAATATTATACATTTCCTGTCCACCAAGACCAGGTATAAGTATCATAGGAAGATTAAATGCCAAACATTCCGTAACAGTTGCCCCACCAGGCTTTGTAATTACAAAATCTGATATATTCATAAGGTTATACACATCAGTAGTAAATCCTAAAACTGTAACATTCTTAGCATTTTTCTTTTTAGCATAGGAAGTTGCTTTCTCTTTTAATTTTTCATTCTTTCCAGAAATAAATATTATATTCGCATCAAAATGTTCTTTAATAACTGTTTTAAAATACTCAAGGTAAGTAAGCGAACCCGCAGTACTTCCTCCAAAAAAAAGTACTACTGGTTTTGCTAAATCAAGTTTATACTTTTTCATAATTTCATCTTTAGGAGCCAAATTATGAAACTTACTTATTTGCATCGGTATACCAAGTGCCTTTATTTTTCTTTTATCTACTCCAAAATTTACTAACTCATTTTTCATCAAATCATTAGCTACAATAAATAAATCTTTTTTAGTATGATTAGAAAGCCACTCACTGTGAGGTGCATAATCTGTAAGGACAGTAATAATTTTAGCATCCGTTACACATTCTCTATTAAAATGAGACAAAAGTGTTGCTCCATAATAATGAGTTGCAACAACCAAATCAGGATTTATCTTTTTTATTTCTCTTCTAATTTGAGTATTATCATAAAATAATTTAGAGATTCTTCTTTGCAGTTTACTTATAAGTTTATTATCTAAAAGTTCATACCCTGCAGTAAACAATTTTTCTGTTCTATATTTAACAACAAAATCAAAAAGTTTAACACTAAGCTTACCCGCATTATTAGCATACGGAGTAATATCTAGAAGTGCTACATCAATATTTTTCTCACTCTTTAGGTTTTCATATATGTTACAAGCTACTGTTTTGTGACCTGATCCATACATTGCATATACAATCAATACCTTTTTCATTATTTCCCACCTATTATAATTAAATCATATATTTAAAAAATAATCAATTAATTATTTAAAGCATAGACATTTTTTTGTACAACTTCATTAGAATTATTTAAATATTCAAACCTAAAATTAACCATAACAACACAAAGAATAATAAAGAGATAAAATAAAATTAACCCCCCATTTTTTTCTAAAAACTTTTTCATAAATCATCCCTTCTTTCTTACACCTCTATATTATCACGAACAATTGTTTGTGTAAATAGTTTTAGGAACATTTGTTTGACTTTTTTAAAAATATAGTGTAAAATGTAAACAGGTGATAAAAAATGTTAACAAAAAGACAAAGTGATGTTCTAAACTTTATTAAAAAATATATTGCAGATAAAGGGTACCCTCCTGCTATAAGAGATATATGTGCTGGAGTCGGACTAAGTAGTCCCGCTACTGCTTTCTCACATGTAAAAAAGTTAGAAGAACTAGGTTGTATCCAAACTTCTAATCATAAATCTAGAACAATAGAACTTCTAGTAGATAATGAATACGCAGAAAAAAATGAAAGCATTGTTAAAGTTCCCTTGCTTGGTAAAATAACTGCAGGTAATCCAATTACAGCAATTGAGCAGCCAAACGAATTTTTTGATTTACCAATTAATTTAATTCCAAGCAAAGCAGAAGTATTTACACTACACGTTTCTGGAGAATCAATGATTAACAGTGGCATCTACGATAATGACTATGTAATAATTAAAAGACAAAATGTTGCAAAAAACGGTGATATAGTAGTAGCTATGACAGATGAAAATGAAGTTACACTTAAAACTTTTTACAAAGAAAAAAATCATTTTAGGTTACAACCTGAAAATGATTTTATGGATCCAATTATATTAGATAATGTCCACATACTAGGAATAGCAGTTGGACTTTACAGAAAATTTTAATCTAAGGTAAAACTTAGATTTTTTTTATAATAAAATATATATATAATAACAAGCAAACAGTATCAGCATAAACACGCCTTCAAACTTAGTAATGATATATTTATTTCTTGCTACTAAGAATAAAACAATAGCAGATACAACAAACATAATAAAGTCTAGGTAGTTAAATGTTCCAGGAACTATTGCCCCAAATACTGCAGCAGGAAGACCTAAAACAACACATATATTAAATATATTACTTCCTATAATATTTCCTACTAAAATATCTTGCTCACCTTTTCTAGCAGCAGATATCGAAGTAATAAGTTCAGGCAAACTTGTACCAAGAGCTATAATTGTAAGCGATATAATTCTTTCACTAATATTTAAGTGATGTGCTATTTCAACAGCTTGATTAACTACTAAGTCACTTGATAAGACTATGAATACAATACCACCTACTGAAAGTAAAATACTTGTAAAAAGTGAAATATCCGGTTTTTCTATATCTTCTTTTTTATTTTTCATAATCGTAAATAAATAATAAATAAATATTATAAAGAATAAAACAATAGTAATACCATCTGCTCTACTTATCATATTAAGTTCATCACCATTTATAGGTCCGTCTAAAAATAAAACAGCAAGAAGAATGGTAAGAAGCATACAAATAGGTATTTCTTTTTTAACAGTATTATCTTTTACTTTTATTGGAGCAATCAAACTAGCCACACCAAGTATAAGTAAAATATTAATTATATTACTCCCCACTACGTTACCAATAACCAAATCAGGAGAGTCATTAACAAGTGACTGAACACTTACCGCAAACTCTGGAGCACTTGTTCCAAAGGCTACAATAGTAAGACCAATTACAAGTTTTGAAACTTTAAAGTGCTGAGCAAGACTACTAGCACCATCTACAAAATAATCCGCAGCTTTAATAAGAATAATAAAACCTAAGATTAATAAAATTATATTTATAAACATACACACATCCTATCTAAAAACCATATATGAAAGAAAAGCTATTAAAATAAGTAATGCAATACTTCCATTTATTGTTTCATTTTTTGTACTTTTACCTTTAACCCCAAATGCTGTAGCAGCTAAATAACCACCTACTAGACCTCCAATATGGGCAGCATTATCAATACCACTTAGTGAAAACCCAATAAATAAATTAAGTAAAATTATAGGTACTAACTGAGTTTTTATAACTTGATTTAAATATAGTCTATAGTGATACCCAAAATATAGTAAAGCTCCCATAAGTCCAAATATAGCTCCACTAGCACCTACTGATACTGTAAGCGAATCATTAAGTACTAAGGATAATAAAGAACCACTTATACCACTAAATAAGTATATTCCTAAAAATCTCCATTTACCAATAAAATTCTCAAGCTGAGTACCAATTATATTAAGAGAGTACATATTTACAAATAAATGTATAAATCCAGCGTGTAAAAACATTGACGTAATAAGTCTATATATTTCACCTGCTTTAACAAAATCAATATTATTTCCACCAAACTTTAAAAGTGTAATAACATCAGTTGACCCATTTCCAAATATATAAGTAAGAGCAAACATGATAACGCATATCGCAGTTATAACTCTTGTAACAACAATAGTCTTTTTCTTAAAAACTTGCTCAAAAAGAGCATTATCTTTCTCAGTTTTTTTATTAATATCTTCAGTTACATTAATTATAAAATCTAAATTATCCACTTTCTCATTTTCATCAATTGAAATACTAGGAAAAGCACTTTGTAAAGATTCATTCTTATTAATTTCGTTTACACTTTTAAGTTTTACTGTATCAACACCTTTAGCCTCAGTTATCTCAACTCTATCAGATGTATCTAAACATATATTAAGAGCACTTATTTTAAGACTAAGTGTTTTTTTCTTAATTTGCTTTAAAACATGTTTAATCTTTTTCATATCATGTTCAAACTGTTCGTTATTATGAATATAACCAGTATTTATTCTAATTATTTTATAAGGTCCAGATAAATTTTCAAGCCAAATTTCATTCTTAGCACCTTGCACCACAATCGGTGTATAATCTTCTTTAGTAACAAAATAATGAACTAATCTCATAACAACTTCATCTTTACTACTAATTATTACGTTTTGCATATAACCTCCATCATACATTTTACTACAAAGCATATAATTAGTAAAGGTGATTAATTAATGCTTCTATATTTATTATTTTATTGTTTATCTTTTTCTTTATTCTCGTATTCTTCGTTTATTACAGTTCTAGAAAAAAAAGACAAAAGACAAAACATCGTTTTCTATTTTTCTTCAATATACATCATAGTTCTAACCATTATAGTATTGTATTTTAAATATAACAACCTACTATTTTCATGTATATTTTCTCTAATTATGTTTTATTTTAGTTCTTTTTTAACCTATGATTTAGTAAAAGAAAAAACTAAAAATATTTACTACACAATTTTATTTAATATTTTCTCTTACTATACTTTTTGTTATTTACTAGCTAAACTGATTCTTCTTTAATAAAATTTATCATTTCTTTAGGCATACTGCTTTCAAAACAGTGTTCCTTTTTTGTTATAGGATGTACAAACTCAAGCTTAGTAGAATGTAAATACTGACCAAACGAATTACTTTTGCCTACTCCATAAACAGGATCGTTTACAACAGGATACCCTATATAGTTTAAATGTACTCTTATTTGATGTGTTCTACCAGTTTCAAGTGATAACCTAACTAAACTATATTCTCCAAATCTTTTTTCAACAGTTAAATTAGTAACAGCTCTTTTACCACCATCCATTACTTCTTGCATTCTAAAGTTTTTAGAAGATTTACCTATAGGAGCATCTATCTTAGCTTTTTCACTTGGGAAACTTCCCTTCACGATAGCTAAATACTCTCTTTTAACTTCTTTATTTTTAAAATAATCAGCAAGCAATTCATGAACTTTATTAGTTTTAGCAACCATCATAAGTCCAGATGTATCTTTATCAAGTCTATGTACAATACCTGCTCTAGCCGCGCCACCTTCATCAGATAACTCGTCTGTATAATATAAAAGACCATTAACAAGTGTATTATTATGATTACCAGATCCAGGATGCACAACAAGTCCACTAGGTTTATTAATTACCATCAAATATTCATCTTCAAAAACTATATCAAGTGGAATTTCATTTTTCTCTAAAATTACTTCTTTAGTATAATTTTCATCAATTTCTACTAAATCTCCATCAGATACTTTATAAGAAGGTTTTTTAACTACTCCATTTACAAATACAGTCCCATCTTCAATCATTTTAAGTACTAAACTACGAGAAAATTCTGTTTCATCTGCGATAAATTTATCAAGTCTAACATCATCTTTATTTACTATTATTTTCATATACATCTTCCTTCTTTATTATAGCAACTGCTAAAAGCGCTACTCCTATAACTACTGCCATATCCGCCAAATTAAATACTGGAGCATTATATCCTCCAATTACAAATTTCAAATAATCAATTACATGTCCATATACTACTCTATCAATAAGGTTACCAATAAGTCCACCAATTACAAGACCAAATGCTAGCATATTTCTAGTATTTTTTTTAAAACCTTTAAGAAAATATAAAAGCATAAAAAGTATTAATATGTTTATCACTATTAAAAAAATTACATTTCCAGAAAACATACTAAACGCAGCACCTTCATTATAAACTTTAGACAAATAAAAGAAATCCTTTATAATTTCTATTCTTGAAAGTAAATTATTTTCTACAATTACTTTAATAATTTGATCAAATAAAACTACTATAAAACTTGTAATTACAATTTTTTTCGTCATATATATATTTTACCAAATAATTTAATAAAAATCTACTACTTTACAAGTATTACATCAGAACCAATTTTAACAATAGAAGAAAAATTGATAACATTATCATTACTTCTAAGAGCTCTTTTAAATAACTTTTTAGGCTCAGTAGCAAGTCTTAATATTTTTCCATCATCACTTATCTCAACATCAACAATTCTTCCTAAATTATTACCAGTTTCCATATCTATTATATCTTTTTTCTGCAGATCACTTAAATTCATCTTTTTTCCACCTAGTTAATTATATTTATTTTATTAAATTTTTTACATTTTTTATCGCACTTTTTTCAATCCTAGATACCTGCGCTTGACTAATGCCAAGCTCCAAAGCAAGCTCTGACTGAGTCTTACCTATAATATATCTACCAACTAAAACATCTTTTTCTCTATCATTTATTTCAGTTAGAGCTTTACTAAGAGCTAAAAGCATATCTCTATTTTGGTCTGTTTCCTTAATATCTGCAAGCTTATCTTGTAAATATATTGTATCTCCCCCATCATTATAAATAGGCTCGAAAATAGAGACTGGATCTTTTAAAGAGTCAAGCGCACTTGCTACTTGATACTCAGTAACTCCAAGGGATGCTGCTATTTCATAAGTACTAGGGTTATATCCATTAATAACTAAATACTCATCACTAAACTTAACTGCAGCATATGCTAGGTCTTTAACACTTCTACTAACTCTAAGTGCAGTATTATCTCTTAAGTATCTTTTTATCTCGCCTATAATTAAAGGAACTGCATAAGTACTAAGCTGAAGACCATAACTTACATTAAAGTTATCAATTGCTTTAATCAGTCCAACAACACCCACCTGAAATAAATCATCAGCAGATGCTCCATTTTTATTAAATCTTTTCAAAATACTTAAAACAAGTTTTAAATTACCTTCAATTATTTTATCTTTAGCACTCAAATCCCCTTTATTAAGTTCTTCAAATAAAGCAATAGTTTCCTTATTTTTTAATACCTTTATATCACTAGTATTAACACCACTTATATCAACTTTATATTGTTTCATAAAAAAATCCTTTCAAATTATATTGAAAAGATTTATAGATTTTTATTCATATTAAGATATATCACAACTAGCACCAGTAGTTATACCAGTAAGTTCAAACACATAATTAATTATAATTGGAGCTAAGAATATAGCAACTGCTAAAATAATTCTTTTAAATGTTCTACTAGAAGTTTTCTTAATATTATCAGTATCATTAGAAGCAAGCGCTTTTAAATAATCCATAATAGTTAGAACAATAACAGCAGCAATACCTGAATATCTCATTACATCTAAAATAATCTGTAAATAATATGCAGTTGAACCTTCATCATCAACACTTCCAAGTAAACTTACACAATCTTTAGGGGAAGAAAAATCACTAGTATCAGGAGTACCAACTGAAACTTGTTCATCGTAATAATCATCACATGATTGACCAGAGTATAAAATACCTGCTTCTCTATATCCACTACTATTCGCACCAGATCCAGCACCATCTGGATTTTCCTGTTTACAGTACTTAAAATCACTGCTACTTTTACACCCAGGATTAGAACTTCCTATTTCAAGCCTATTCATTCCTTTAAATTCATAATAATATATACCTGCTTCTTTTATTATTGAGTATTCATAAGAACCAGCATACCAGGAAAAAGAAATCGGAGTGCAAGATTCAATTACTTCATAACTAGTTTCTTTATCATCAACAATACTCTTAGTGCCACTATATTCATTATATTCATCTTTAGAAACGGTATAATTACCATCATAGTAACCCTCTCTATAAACTCGTAATATAGCTTTATTTGAATCGATATTGCTAACCGCAGGATGAATTAAAATTTCAGGACAAAATCCACTATTAGATTTTATAGCATTACCAACTAGTAAAGATGCATTAGGAGCTATATTATTAAATTCCATAGTATTGTCACCCTCTACAAATATATCTGTAGAACTAAATAAACTATTTCCACTAAAACTAACGTAATAACTATCATTTAAACTATTAAATTCAAGAGTCAAGGACAAACTATCACTTCCACTCGGATCAACTATTTCCATAAATTTATCATTTAATTTGATACCACTATATGTACAAGTAAATGTTTCTGAATATACACTCATGGGTAGTATCAACACTACTAAAATTACTAGTACAAAAATAATTTTTTTCACAACCATCACCTACAAAGATTATACCATATTTTCGCAAAATTAAATACATAAAAACTAACAATTTTATAACTTTACAACTAAATATTCATAGTTATCTTTAGTTTTTTTATAACTTTTTTCTCAATCCTAGAAATATAAGACTGACTAATACCAAGCATTTTAGCTACTTCTTTTTGAGTATACTCCTTCGTATTATTAAGTCCATACCTTAAAATCATTATCTCTTTATCTCTATCTTTTAAATCTTCAATCTCCTTAGAAAGTACTTCTCTATCAAGTTTTTTTTGATATTCATCTGGCACCAAACTTACATCAGTACCCAGTATATCTTCAAGATGAAGTTCATTACCTTCTGCATCATAATTTAGAGCTTCATCAAGACTTAAATCTGCCCTTCTTTTTTTATTCTTACGTAAAAACATTAAAATCTCATTTGAAATACATCTAGAAGCATATGTAGCAAGTCTAATATTTTTATCTATTTTATATGTATTAATACCTTTAATAAGACCAATAGACCCAATTGAAACCAAATCTTCTATATCATACACTTTACTTTCAAACTTTTTAGCAAGAAAAACAACCAATCTAAGATTATGTTCAATCAAAATATTTTTAGCTTCCTCATCACCTTCTTTAGCCTTAATCAAATATTTAAGTTCATCTTCTTTTGATAAAGGTGGCGGAAGCTTATCAGTAGCCCCAACAAAAAATAGTTCATTATACTTCAGTTTTAACATCATAATTAATTTTTTAAACATTAATTTCCTCCAATAATTTATAATTTAAAATACAATTACTTCCATCTAAATTAATACTCTCATTACTAACACCAAGTAAATAATTTTTAAAAACCTGATTATTAATCTCTATATAATCAAGTGAAAAACATTTTAAAATGCCAGTTTTATTCACTCCTTTAAACGGTACATATATAGGATTCTTACCTGAATACACATTTTTATCAACAATAATTACATATTTATTAGTTACAGGGTCTCTAAGCTTATTACCCGAATCAATAAAACCATCTAAAAGTAAAATATTATTATTCTTAAAAACAACTTTAATTTTATACGCAAGATTCTGTTTACATCTTAGTTTTTTCACACTATAAGTATAAACCCCAAGTACTAGTGGAGCAATAACCAAAAGAGCAACATAATTAACATTCCCATATGACACCCCTAACTCCTCAGTTAAATAATATAAAAAACCAGCAAGCACTACACTACTCATATAAAGATACAAAATATTATAAAACGTATAAACAACATTTTTATAACCAAACGCAACAACTAACATCGGTACACCCAGTAAATTCTTAAGAACAACCTCCAGCACTTTACTTACATCAAAGAAAATAAGTATAATACTAACACTCCCAAAAAGTGCTGCCCAAAAAAGACGTTTATGAGAAACTCTCCTTTTTAAAGTAACACCTACAGTTAAAAGAAGTAAATAATCATAACAAATATTAAGAAGTATAAGTAAATCAACATATACCATATTATCACCAAATATATTATATAACTTACATCACACAAAAAATGTCAAACCATGAAAAAAGAAGAATAAAAATTCTTCTTAAAAATCATTATCTCTTAGAAATGGAGGAATATCAAAATCATCTACTTCTTTTTGAACACGTTTTTTAGGCATTTCATTAGTAAATAAAGCCTCAGCATTTGAATCTTCATCAAATCCAGTTGCAATTACTGTAACAATAACTTCTTCAGAAAGATTCTCATTTTTAATCGCTCCGAAGATAATATTTACATCTGCATTAGCAGCTTCTCTTACAGTTTCAACAGCGTCTTCTATTTCAAATAAAGTTAAGTTTTTACCACCAGTAACGTTTACTATCGCATTAGTAGCTCCATCAATAGTAGCTTCTAACAGTGAGTTAGCAACGGCTTGTCTAGCAGCTTCAATAGCTCTATTTTCACCAGCATTACATCCAATACCGATAATTGCAGTACCACTTTTTTCCATAACTGTTTTAACATCTGCAAAGTCAAGGTTTATAATACCAGTAACTGCAATAAGGTCAGATATAGATTGAACACCTCTATGAAGTACATTATCTACTTCTTTAAAAGCATCTTCAAAAGTAGTAGTTTTATCTATAATGTCACGAAGTCTATCATTAGGTATAATGATAAGTGTATCAACATTTTTCTTAAGTTCTTCAAGCCCTATTAAAGCTTTTTCCATTCTACCTTTACCTTCAAATCTAAATGGTTTAGTAACAATACCAACTGTAAGTGCTCCAAGTTCTTGAGCAATTTCAGCTATAACTGGCGCAGCTCCTGTTCCAGTTCCACCACCAAGACCACAAGCGATAAATACCATATCAGCACCTTTTAGTGCATCTTCTAGTTCCGCCTTAGATTCAAGCGCAGCAGCTCTTCCAACTTCAGGATTAGCACCTGCTCCTCTTCCACCAGTAATAGATTTACCGATTTGAATTTTATTTGTAGCAAGCGAAGAATTTAAAACTTGTAAATCAGTATTAACTACATAAAACTCAACACTTTTTACACCTTCTTCAATCATTCGGTTAACAGCATTACAGCCTCCGCCACCTACTCCAATTACTTTTATTTTTGCGATTTGATCCATTTCAAGTCCGTTCATTATATATATCCTCCCTAACTATCAAAAAAATACCCAAACAATTTACCTAATACAGAATTGTCTGTTATATTTACTTTCTTATGCATTGCACCTAACTCTTCTTGTTCCTCTAAACTAAAAATCGAATAATCTACATTTCTTAGTTTCAATCTACTGTAGTAATATTTAATTAACCCAGCCCCGCATGAGAATTTATTATTTCTAACTCCTATCTCAGCAACGTTACAAACTTTAGCATTTCTACCAAAAATTTCCGTTAATAAAATATCAAAATCTTTATACTCAGTAGTTCCCCCTGTAACCATTATATAACTAATTTCCTTTTTTGTTAAGAGATTTATCTGTTTTTTTATCAAATTTAGCATTTCTGCTAGTCTATTTGTAGCAATTTCAGATGCATCATACTGATTTATCTTAACAAGGTCATTATTTTTATTATGAAAAGTAACAGCCTCATTTGCTTTTGCCATACTCTTATGAGCTAAACTTAGATGTTCTTTTACATACATAGAATCACGTCTATTAAGCTTATAATTAAAAGCAAAATCAATATCAATATTATTTCCACCAATATCAAGAGTCTCAATACTAGTTAGTATACCATGATTAAATATTGCAATCTCAGTTTTTGAAGAACCTATATTAACAACTGCGCCTACCGAAGACTTTGTCTCATTATTTTTAAATTCGTAATAATCACCTAAAGGTCCAACTGCTATATCTATAATAGAAATATCAAGTTTATCTAGACACTTAGCAATTGTCGCAACATTCTTTTTAGGAACTACAACACCAACAGCTTTAACTGTAAGTTTTTCTCCAATCATTTTAACAGGATTTGCCACTTTATCAATATCATTAATAACATATCCTGTTGGCAGTATACTTACAAGTTCTTTATTTGGTTCAATTTTATTTTTAACACAAGCCTGCATCGCTTTACTTAAATCTTGATGATTAATAACTTTATCTCCTGAAGTAATAAGCGTGCTACCACTAGAAAAAAACGTACTTGCCCCCAAACTAGGAACACTAACTACTACTTTATCAACTTTTACACCTAGCATACTATTCGCTTTTTCAAATGTATCTTTAATTGACTCAGTAGCGCTCTCTGCATTTACTACATACCCATTTTTTATTCCTCTGGAAGGAGTATCTATACAAGCTAAAATATTAAGTTTATTTTTATAAATTTCGCCAACTACTAATTTAATATAGCAACTACCGATGTCTAAACTAGCAATAATTTTGCGCATATATTCACTCCTATTTTTCCTAATATTAATTATACCCCATATTACTGCTATTTGTCTAGTAATTTATTGAAAAGAACAAAAAAAAGTAACAACTTACATCATTACTTCCACTTTTCCAATTTTATCAAACACATCATAAATTGCTACAACTTCCCCATTATATTTCATAAAATATTTACCATCACAAAGATCAGTTTCTATCTTACTTCCATTCTTAACTCTAAAATAAAGCATATCATCCATCATAACACTTTCATAGTCAAAAATATCTTCAATAGACAAAACTTCATAATCACCATTTTCAACATCATCCAAAGTAAAACACTCAGAAATTAAAAACTTACCTTGCGCGGTCCTACGAAGCTCAGTCATAACACCCACTGTATTAAGCGCCCCTGATATATCACTAATTAGTTGCCTAATATAAGTACCTTTACTTACACTTGTTTCAAAGACAAAACCATCTTCAAGTGCTTCTATAAAATTAATATCAAAAACTTCAATTTCTCTTTTAGGCAAAGTAACTTCTTCACCATTTCTAGCATACTCATAAAGTTTTTTTCCATTAACTCTAACAGATGAATAAAGAGGAACTTCCTGCATCATTTTACCAGTAAAAGACTTAAGAACTTTTTTTATTTCTTCCTCATTTACTTCAAAAGATTTTTCTTCTAAAACTTTACCCGTTATATCTAAAGTATCAGTTCTAAGACCAAACTTAACAGTAGCTCTATACGATTTATTAAGACTAGTAATTTTATCAACTAGTTTAGTGTACTTACCAAAACAAACTACTAAAACCCCAGTAGCCAGCGGATCAAGCGTACCTGTATGACCTACTTTTTTAGTAGAAAAAATGCGGCATAATTTATTAACCACATCTCTACTCGTAACATCTTTACCTTTGTCTATTAGTATTATCCCATTCATTTTCTCTAACCACCTTTTTAAGTAAAATCATATTATTGTCTATTGCATTTTGCATAACAAATCCCTTATCATGAGCAATCGTTGCTGCCATATTATCAATTTTAGGAACCTCTAAATATATATCTTCGTTGCAAGTTTCTTCAACTTTACCAAGAATCATATTAAAAGCCATATTAGCATAAAAATAATCATCAGTTAAATAAATAACTTCTGCTATATTAGATTTACCTACTACTCTAGCATACGCTACAGCCTCGTCTCTTTCATTATGTGCTCCACCAACGTAAACCTCATATAACTCATTATCGTCAGGATTATTCACAATATCACTAACAATAGAAGTTGCTTTTTTATATGCATCTCCAGATATACAAAAAAGTTTTACAAAAAGTTTTTCTCTAATTCCATCTTTACCTGTGATTTTTTGAGCATAATCTGCATAAATCGCTGTTACATAATTAACATTTGACTTAGTTAAATGAACTTTTCTAATCTGCATTTTATTTATTTAACTCTCCAATAAGTCTTTCAATATTATTTCCATACTCAACTGAGTTATCATAAACAAATTTTATATCAGGAGTATGTCTAAGATCAATTCTCTCAGACACTTTCCCTCTTATAAAATGAGATGCTTCATTCATTTCTTTTTCCATATTTACTGCTTCTTTATCTAAAAAAGAAGTAAAGTAAACAGTTGCATGACCTAAATCACTTGTAACTGTACATCCAGTAATAGTTACACTTTTTAAAAGTTCATCTCTTGCTTCAGTTAAAAGTATATCAGAAATATGTCTACTTATTTCTGATGCTATTCTCTCTATTTTATGATTAGCCATTAATTCTTCACCTCAACCATTTCAAAACATACAATTACATCACGTTCTTTAATATCATTAAAACTCTCAAGTGTTATACCACATTCAAATCCTTTTTTAACTTCTTTAACAGTATCTTTTTCTCTTTGAATTGATGAAACTTTAGTTTCATTAATAATAACACCATCACGAATAACTCTAGCGCTAGCTCCATTTTTAATTAATCCATCAGTAATATAACTTCCAGCAATTTTACCAACTTTAGAGAATGTGAATATTTTTCTAATCTCAGCTTCACCTAATACTTTTTCTTCAAAAGTAGGTTCAAGCATACCTTTCATAGAAGCTTCAATCTCTTCAACAAGTTTATAAATAATTGTATATAGTTTAATATCAATTCCATAATCCTTGGCAATTTCCTTAACACCTTTAGTTTCTACAACATTAAACCCAAGGATAATTGCCCCCGATGCACTTGCTAAAACTACATCATTTTCAGTTATAGCACCAACACCAGATCTAACAACTTTAACAGTTACTTCTCCAACATTAATTTTTTCAAGTGCACTTCTAACAGCTTCTTCAGATCCTCTAACGTCTGCTTTTAATACTACGTTTATTTCTTTAGCTCCAGCTTTTACTTCTTTAAACAAATCATCAAGAGTAACAGCTTTAGGTGCTCTTTCACCTTGCTTTTTAGTTGCTTCTCTTTGACTTGCAATTTTCTTAGCTTCAACTTCAGTTTCAAATGCCATGAATTTATCTCCAGCACTTGGATTAGTTGAAAGTCCAGTAATTTCAACTGGGCTAGATGGTCCAGCACTTGTAATACTTTCACCTTTATCGTTTTTAATAGATCTAATTTTAGCATAACTAGTACCTACAACAATAGGGTCTCCTATTCTAAGTGTTCCATTTTGAATTAAAAACGAACCTACTCCACCAACATTTTTATCAGCTCTTGACTCAATTACAGCACCAACAGCGTATCTTTCAGGATTAGCTTTATATTCATTAACTTCTGCTATTGTTAAAATAGTTTCAAGAAGTAAATCAACACCTTCACCAGTATGAGCAGACACATTAATAAATGGATACTCTCCACCCCAAGCTTCTGGAGTAATATTAATCTCAGCAAGCTCAGTCATAACTTTATCTGGATTAGCATCTGGTTTATCAATTTTGTTAATTGCAACAATTATAGGTACACCAGCACTCTTAGCATGATCAATTGCTTCTTTAGTTTGAGGCATTACACCGTCATCCGCAGCAACAATTATAATTACTATATCAGTAACACTTGCTCCTCTTGCTCTCATCGCAGTAAATGCCGCATGTCCTGGAGTATCAATAAATGTGATTTTTTCTCCATTATGACTAGTTTGGTAAGCCCCAATTGCTTGAGTTATACCTCCAGCTTCACCTGATGCAACACTTGCATGTCTTATATAATCAAGTAAACTAGTTTTACCATGGTCAACATGCCCCATAATTGTAACGATAGGAGGTCTTTTTTCAAGATCTTCTTCGTTATCAATAATTTCGTAAGTTTCAAAATTAGTTACATCTCTTGTATCTTCAGTTTTTAAAACTTTTTTATATTCACTAGCAAGCATTTCTGCTACTTCATAATCAACACCATCATTAATACCAATCATAAGTCCAAGCATAATTAATTTTTTAATAAGCTCAGCCGGATTAACTTGCATAGCCTCTGCTAAATTATAAAGTGTCATACCTTCTTTATAAATTACAACATTTTCCTCTTCAGCATTAGTTTTAAGTTTACTTTTATTTTTATACATTTCTTTTTTAAGATTTTTGTACTCTTCTTTGTTAACTTCTTTTTTCTTTAATTTTTGTTTTGCTTCACCAGACTTAATAGTTTTATTAAAATTATTCTTAATAATTATTTCATCTACTTTTTCTTCTATTTCTTCATCTTCATCATAAGTGATTTCATTTTCAGTACTAATTAAATTAATAGCGCTATCAAGCATACTAATGTCATCATTTTCTAAAAAATCCTCTCCACTTGTTACTTTGATATCTAATAACTTACATTCTTTTAATACTTCAGCTACTGATAAATTTACATCTACAGCATAATCTTTTACTGTCATTATCCTCACCCTTTCTTGTGTTTTATTTATATTTCTAAATTTAATAACTCTTCGTATAAAGTATCTGGAACGCTAGTTTCAAATACTTTATCAAACACTTTTCTTTGTTTAGCCTTTTCAAAAACTTCTTTGTCTTTTTTTAGATAAACTCCTCTACCATTAAGTTTACCTGTTAAATCCACTAAAAATTTTCCTTCTGGAGTTCTAACAACTCTTAAAAGTTCTTTTTTAGGAAATTTTTCTCTTGTAACAGAGCAAGTTCTCATTGGAATTTTTCTTTCTTTCATTATTTGTTTCCAGCCTCTTGTATTTCTTCAAGTGTTTTAATTTCAAGTTTAAATCTTGTTAGTTTACTAGCAAGTTTAATATTACTTCCTTTTTTACCAATTGCTAAACTTAAATTATCTTTATTAACGATTACTAAAGCTTCTCTTTTTTCTTCATCTTTAATATTAACAATTACATCTTTAGCAGGAGACATTGCATTTTTAATATAAGTCTCAATATTATCACTATACTCAATAATATCAATTCTTTCTTTACCAAGTTCTTTTAGTATATTAGCAATTCTTATACCACGCTCACCAATACAAGCTCCAATAGGATCTATCTTAGAATTATTTGAGTATACTGAAACTTTACTTCTAACTCCTGGCTCACGAACACATGATGCTAAAACTACATCACCATTTATCATCTCAGGTATTTCATGTTCAAATAATCTTTTAACAAATCCATAATGTTTTCTAGAAAGCATTATTAAAGGACCTTTATTATTTTGGTCAATTTTAGTTATATAAACTTTAATATTAGAACCCATTTCAATTTCTTCACCTGGAATAATTTCTTCTTTAGGTAGTATTCCTCTAGCTCTTCCTAAATCAATATAGAAACTTCTAGCATCTTCCATAGCAACCATACCAAGCATAAGCTCACCAAGTTTATCTTCAAATTCACCAACAACAATATCTTTTTCAGCTTCTCTAATTTTTTGAACAACAACTTGTTTCGCAGTTCCAGCAGCAACTCTACCAAAATCTTTAGGAGTTACTTCAATTTCAATCTCATCACCAATTTTAGCGTCTTTTTTATATTCTAAAGCTTCTTCTAAAAGTATTTGAGCGTCTCTATTAATTTCTGGTGGAATAATTATAAAGTTTCCTTCTTCATCTTCCCCATCTTCTCCATCATCATAATCTTCAACAACAATCATGTAACTAAATACTTTAATAGTACCATTATCTCTATTAATATAAACTTTTACATTAGTTTTTGAATCAAAATTTTTCTTATAAGCAGTTTGAAGTGCAAGTTCTAAAGAATCATATATAAAGTCTGGCTCTATACCTTTTTCTAAAACAAGCGCGTCAATAGCTTTAATTAATTTTTTACTATCCATATTAACCTCTCTCCTTACTAGTAACATCTAAAATAAATTCATCACTTGGAAAATCCATTTCATCAATAATTTCACTAACTACTTTACTAGCCTTAACAATAGTATCTAAATCAATACCACCAGTTTTATCTAGTACAACAGTTAAAAATTTGTTCTTATCTTTTTCATAAAAAGATATTTCATCAACAACTATATCCTCTTTACTAAGAGGCACATTTAATAACTCTTTAAGCACACTTATAGCTTTATCCATTTTCCCTCCAATTATAAACAAAAGCAGGAACCTTCGGTGCCCACTTAAATTTCATAAATCAATTATATCATACATTTTCTAAAAAAACTAGCAAAAGTTGTTAATAAACCCGGGTGCCGGCTAGACCTTGCCTAGCAGCGGCACCTTGCACTACCCAAGTTCTATGATGAGCGGATCAGTAATACTGCCCGCTCCATCCAAATACTTAACAGTAGATTCAAGACTCAAGACAGGGCGGACCGCACAACCATACCTCGCAATATCGTTGTCCGCAGCGCCGCCAGCGTGCAGTCTCCACACATAGCTGGAGTTCGAAGAATTCTCATTTATTGTCCACTCGTAGCCTTCTTTATATACCCATGAATTTCCAGCGCAAGCATTACTATCATAATCACTTAAGCTTGTAGTTCTAGCGCAAGAACTAGATAACACTGAATAACCATAGTCAGATAAATTCATAAGTCCTATTTTTCCTGTACTAGTTTTTAAACTTTCTGCAGAGTATAAAGTATCAGCAACACCAGCACTACTATATCCACCAATATTCCAAGTAACATCCGCTATCATATTTTGATATTCATTTTGAATACCTGCATCCCTAAAATCACAATTTCCTGTAATACCTTTATAGCCAAAACAATACCCAGAGCTAGTACCATCTTCGCTATTTAAATACGCACCGTTAAGTACTGTTTTCAAATCAGCAGTATCCCATTCATTTTCACCATGTGTTCCACTTGTATCCCAAGCAAGTCCTCCTATAGAATCTTCTTTTATAATTTTAGTAAGAGTCTGTGTAGTTGTTCCATCTGCAAGCACAGTATCAAATACTCCAATAACTCTCCAAAGTTCTTCGTTAAACAAAATATAATTATTAGGATTCTTACCTTCATAACGTATTCCATTTTCATTTACAACCTCACCAGTACCTTGCACAGTCCCAGCAAGAGAAGTTATATGACTATTTAAAAATGTATCAGCATCATTTGTAACAAAATCTATATCACAAGATACATCACCTTCAATTTTATCTATTTCAAGTTCCCATGTATCATAAATCCATCTGCCATACGCATTGCTACATGACACATCCACCCTCATATTCCCTTTAGCAGGAAGACTATTTACCGGGTTACCATCAAGGTTAACCGCTAAATCTACTCCATTTAAATCAAATGTATAATCTTCTTCTATATTATACAAAATCACAATACTAAATACTGTCATTACAATTAAACTTATTAATACTTTTTTATGCATTCTCTTTAATCTCCTCTTTTATATTTTTTAAAAATCTAATAAAACAACTTTTAAAATAAAATAATTCATAATTATTTAAATTATTAATTTCTAAATCAAAATTATCTACAATAATATGACTTACTATCTTATATTTAAAATACTCCATCATATCTTTATCTACACCAAATGAATATAATTTATTTTTTCTTAAATATACACTCTATCAAAAAATTTATATATGCAATATCCTCAGTAATAGTTACAAATTCTATATTACCTCTAACTTCATTAGACCGTACTATCTTTTTAAAAATCATTTTATAAGATTCTCTAATTTCAAAGATATAATGATTATCTTTCTTAGGTATATTACACATATAATCTTCTAAAGATATTATCAATTTTTTTGTTTTTTCCAAAACAATAAATTCATTATTTGTTATTTTAGACATTTTTCAATCTCAGCAAGCACAACATCTAACTGTTCAATATCTAAATCACGAATCTTTTTCATAATTAAATCTATTCGAGTTAAATTAGTTCCATATTTATTAGCATTTTCCAGTATTCTTTTATATCTATTTTTAGCAAATTTTTCTTCTTTTACAATATCTCCATCTTTTCCAATAATTATGTATGATATTTTTTCATTTTCCAGCGTCTTAGTAACTTTAGGTATAGCTGTATCTGGAAACCCACATTTTATTCCACGCTTTATTTGATACCCAAATAAATAATGCGCAATTATAGAGTCGTCATTGTAAACACTTACAAACTTACCTGTGTCAAAGTGTAAAGTAAATACATCAATACCCCCCTTGTTTACATTTTCTTTACAGTTAACTTTCGTTTCATATTCCTTCTTTCTTTTACATTTTTATTTTCGGGTGCCGGCTAGACCTTGCCTAGCAGCGGCACCTTGCATTATCCAAGTTCTACGATGAACGGATCAGCTATGCTTCCCGTTCCTTCCAAATACTTCACATTAGATTCAAGATTCAAGACAGGGCGGACCGCATAACCATACCTCGCACTATAGCTGCTCGCATAGCCGCCAGAGCTCAGTCCCCACACATAGTAGGAGTATGAAGAATACTCGCTTATTGTCAACTCGAAACCTTCTTTATATACCCATGAATTTCCAGCGCAACTATTACTATCATAATCACTTAAGTTTGTAGTTCTCACGCAAGAACTAGATAACACTGAATAACCATAATCAGATAAATTCATAAGTCCTATTTTTCCAGTACTAGTTTTTAAACTTTCCGCTGAATATAAAGTGTTTGCAGTTCCAGCACTACTATATCCCCCTATATTCCAAGTAACATCCGCTATCATATTTTGATATTCATTTTGAATACCTTTAATTGTGTAATCACAGTTAGCAGAAATAGTTGTACTATAACCTTTACAATTTACTGTACCAGTTCCATTTTCTGCATTTAAATAACTAGTATTAAGAAGAAGATTAAGTGTAGCATCTTCCCACTCATTTGAGTTACCTGAATCCCAAGCAAGTCCTCCGATTGAGTCTGCTCTTATTATTTTTGTAAGCGTCTCTGTCGTTGTACCATCAGCAAGCACTGTGTCAAATACTCCAATAACTCTCCAAAGATCTTCATTAAACCAAACATAGTTGTTTGGATTCTTTCCTTCATAACGAATACCGTTTTCACTTACAACCTCACCAGTACCTTGCACTGTTCCTACAAGTGATGTTATATAGTCATTTAAATTTGTTGTACTAGTACCTGCCGTTTTAACAAGTTCACACTCTGTTTCTGGTTTTAAAGCACTTATTCTTATTGAGTTATATTTTGAGTTCCATGTAGCAGTTGCTGCTTCACAATTTATCTGATTATTAGGTCCTTGATAATAAGTATTAGATGCTTTTATAAATATATCTGCTGGTTCTGGTATTTTTTCTTTTTGGAGAATTAAATCTCCTTCAAATACTTTACCACCATTAAGTGCTTGGTTTGTATCTAAATTTACAAATGTAAGTTTAGCTGTCCACTCATGCACCTGCGTTGTTGTACCACTTATTG
>CAYJKL010000011.1:0-39487 GCA_964370755.1 uncultured Muribaculaceae bacterium | reverse complement strand
TACTGTTTTAGAAAGTAAAAAAACTAAAGAAATAACAGCGGCTACTATTTTAAGTGAAAAATTATCATAAAAATTATCTTTAATTAAATTTTTTATTAAAGGAAGTTTATTTAAATAATAAATTATTCCATTAATTAAAGAAGTAACTTTAAGTGATAAATAAATATAAAGTGTTTTAAACATTTTCATCACCTTTAAGAATATTAATTATTTTTTCTTTAAAGGCTTTACTAGATTTAACATCTTTAGATACAACTTCAAGTTTCATATCATTAAGAAGTACAATTTCATCACATAAATCAAGAGCAAGTTCTAAAATATGTGTTGAAAAAATAATTATACTATCTTTCTTTAATTCTTTTAAAATTTCTTTCATTTCTTCAGCAGCTAAAATATCAAAAGAAGTAAGTGGTTCATCAAGCATTAAAACTTTGGGAGCATTTATAAAATTAATTAACATTTGTACTTTATTTTTCATACCATGAGAAAAGTCTTTTAAAAGTTTATCTCTATCTTTTTCTTCAATACCAACTAAATCAAGTGAGTCATCGATTGATATTTCAAGGTCATGTATATCAAGGAAAAATCTAAGAAATTCTCTAGCAGTTAAAAAATCAGGAACAACTGGCATTGATAAAACATAACCAATATCTTCAGGATTAATTTTTTCGTTATCAAGAAGTACTTCCCCACTATCTGCTTTTAAATCATCATTAATTATATTAAAAAGTGTTGTCTTACCGGATCCATTCTTACCAAGTAAACCATATATTTTACCTTCCTCAAATTTAAAATCAACGTCATTTAAAACATCATTACTTCCAAAACTTTTTGATAATTCTTTTATTTCTAATTTCATACTACACATCCATTTCTATATAAGCGTATTTAACACCTTTTTTCTTCAAGTCTTTTTCTATTTCATCTAAAAGTTCATTTGCTTTAGATAATTTTATATCTTCATGCATTTTAAGTTTTGCAAGTAATCTATAGTAAGAGCCATTTCTAAATAGATATAATCTATTAATTCTTTCAACTTCTTCAAAAGAATGTATTATATCTCTAACTTCTTTATTTAAAGAACCTGAAAATTTAGTTTCACTAAGTTCTACAACATTTTCTTTTAAAATAACAAAACCAGTTCTTATAATTAAAATCGCTATCAAAATAGTACCAATTGTATCAGCATAAGCAAAAAATTCAATATAACTAGATAACATCATTAAAATAGTTGAAAAAAATACAATAATACTTCCATAAACATCAGTTTTACTTTCAAGAGCTGAAGCAAGTATAATTTCACTGTTAAGTTCCTTTGATTTTTTAGTTAAATATTTAACAAGAATTATTTTTATAACAATCGTAACTACTATAAAAGGAAGAACATAATTTTTAGGAATAACTACTTCATCATTTGTTATATCAAGTATAATAGATACTCCTAAATATAAGATAACTAAAGATATCAATAAACTAAACAAATATTCTAATTTACCATATCCAAAAGGATGTGTTTTATCAGCAGGTCTACTTGAAAAAATCCCGCCTATAATTGCTATAATATCAGTAACCATATCACTAAATGAAGCAATACCATCTGCAATTAAAGCTGCACAAGAACCAGTCACTCCGATAAAGATTTTGCTACTAGCTAGCACTAAATTAGTAAAAAAACTTTTAAACATTACATTTATCATAAACTCACCTTCCTAAAAATCTATATATAAAGTATACCTTTTTTCTAAAACAAAATCAATGTATAGATCATAATTGAAAATATTATATGCCGATTTACAAAAAAAACAAATAAATAATAATTTTATTTGTTTTTTGAACAACTATAATAAAAAGCACTATATTAATTGATTTAAATCTCTTATAATATCATCTATATTAACATACTTCTCAGTAGCAATTTGACTCAATAATTTAAAAACAATTTTTCGTAATTGAACATTTTTAATAGAATTAATTAATATTTCAAAATTTTTATTATTCTGAAAATGTTCTAAAACATCATTTTGACCATTTAAAAGTTCTAACAAAATAATACCAATAGCATAAAAATCTATATCAAATACTGCAATTGGTATTTTGATATTATTTTCAGATGAGTACAGTTTAGTATAAAAATTAATTTTTTTATTTAACTCCGTAACACTTTCCATGTCTATTAATATAGCTTTTCCATTGTTAAAAATAATATTTGAAGGTTTCAAATCACAATGTACATAATTTTTATCATGCAGTATTTTTACTGAACTACATATTTGCAACAAAAAAATAATTGCGGATTTCTCAGAATATAATCTTTTTGTAACTATAATTCCTTCAGTGTACTCCGTAATAAACAAAGGAATATCATCCAATTTCATATAAATAAGTTTAGGAACAATACCATATTTATTAAACTCTTTTATATAATTACATTCTCTGATAAAACTATTTTTATTAGAAATACTCTCTTTAATTATATATTTTTTATCATTACTAACAACTACAGTACATTTTTTCCTTTTAGTAACAAATTTACTAATTATACTACTTTCAAATTTCATAGTCATCTATTCATCTTGATCTATTTAATCTAAAACTTAAGTTTTCAGATTGACCAGATGCATATAGTAAATCATTTATTGTCTCAGATAACAATAAAGGTACTTCATTCTCATTAAAATATTCAACGGTTTTAGACAACTGAGTGACTTTTGTAATTAATTCATCTGCTTCTTGCTGACTAACTGAAATATCTTTATTTTCACTATCTATTCTCTTCTCAGCGTACTTTAAAGCACTACCAGAAATAAATCTCATAGCAGCTATAGCACTATCATGACAGTATTTTCTGAGTTTATCTTCCAAATTCATAGAACTTAAATCTTCAAGTTCTGTAGCAGCATAAACATCTATAAATTTAGCAATAGGCATCTGAAAATCCTCAATAAGATTTTCTGCTATAACCAATTTTTTATAATAACCACTAACAACATTTTCTACATATTTTTCAGGTAAATCTTTAAGTAATTCCACTTTTACTTTTTCATATATTTTATCATAAATTTCTTTCATAATTCCTCTCTTCTATTGTAATACACTATTTTAAATTTTACAACATTCTAACACTTTAATTAATGTAAGCAAATCACTATCATCGTAATTATATTGTGGTTGAGCAGCCTTTTCAAAAGCGCTGACAATATATTCTTTTCCGTATTTTGTTTTTAAATTATCAGGTAAAAAATCAATTATTGGATTAATAAATCCATCTACATCATTTTTAAAATAAGAAGATAGAAAAACATCATGATCAAGACCCTCTATTCCTAAGTCAAGAATTTTCTTGATTCCCATACTACCTTTAATATAACCACAATAATTAAGTGGATAATTTTCTCCCAAAACAAGCATATTTATATACTCTGTTGCAGATTCATTAATCCCAACATACTTTACAGTTTTATCAGATTTAAAAATATAATATCCTGAATAAGTAGTTCTGTTATCAAATTCATCATATTCAACTTTACGACTAAGCTCATGTATACTTTCATGAGAAATTACGGACTTAATAATCTCATCTTTACTTTCACTACCTACGAATATAACACTTCCTATGTTATTGTTATAACCAAGCGCTCTATCGGGAGCAGGTTCCTTTAATATATCATGAAGATTTCTATCAATAAATATACAATTATTTTGTAGTTTATATAATTTATCTTTATTAAAATAATTTTTAGTTAGCGCACTAACATTCGCAATAAATGTATTATTAATCCAGTCAAATTTTTCCATTACCAAACCTAAATCTAAATTTAAAATACTATCTGCATAAATAAGAGAATCACCAACTAACAAATCGAAATCTTTTGCTTTTAGTACAAAATCTTTAAGTGCATCAATAAAATCTACATAGTGCATATTATTAAAATCTTGCCGTGATTTTCCATAATCTATTAAATAATGCTTTAACTTATTTTTATCATTCAAAATGGAAAATAAATCAAATGAAGAAACACTAGAATTAGTTATGGTTCCATATTCATAACTGTCTACCCCATATTTAGATGTATAAGTTGAAGGAATATTGTCAAAATAATTCGAACATAACAACATAAATGCAATATCATTTTTAAAAGAATTATTAGTGGAAAACTTTCTAATTGTGTCAAGCCTAGGAAGATAATTATCTTGTTTACTTAGCAAATTTAACAAATACTCATTTTCAAAAAAATTATTATCTATTTTTATTATACTATTAAAGTCATCATCAGTTATTTTAGATAAATTAGTCACATCAATACTATTAAATCTAGACACTAGTTCTCCTCTCAAATCATCACTGAATTTAAATGAATCGACACCGTTTATAGATAAATTTATTAAATCCTCAATCTTATATATTATAGGAGAATTTCCAATTTTAAAATCAATATTATTATAATTTTGCAATTGCGCAACATGATAAATTAAAGAACTACCATTTGTAAGTTGGTTTTTTAAATCAAAAAATTTATCAATATTAACCGTTACTTTATTCCCCTCATTAACTGCATTAATTATTGCTTCAGAATTTAATTCGTTTCCACTATTTAAATCAAAACTTTTTTGAGGCATATTTAAATCTACAATCCTAGCATCTATAATATTTTTTACTGAAGTATCTAAGTTATCAATATTACTTAAGTTTTGTAATGTTTCTTTAGACATAACATTAAAAACAGAACTTTTTTTTATGATAGATGGATCTTTCTCTATTAAATTCATAAATGATGTAGAAGAAATATTGTTGAAATTAGAAATTGAATAATTATTAAATTCATTTGTCATATGAAATTTAATTGATTCACTAAAATAATTATCTTGAACTTGATAAAAATTATAATTTTCAAAATCACTTAATCTTGTAAGCAGACCATCTATATTAAACAATAAATTAGGTCTATCAACTAATTGCTTGTAATCAGATAAACTATTTAATAATTGATCTTCACTAATATTAAAAACCACATTATCACCTGCTTCAGTAAGACTATTTATTTTTGATACATTATCGTATATGTCAGTTCCACCCAAATTATGAGTAGTAACAGGTACAGAAGTAGTAATAAAATTAAGATCCTCCGTAATAATTCCAACGTCCTCAGTTATTACAGATGGTATTGATTCATCAGCAGATCTAACGACTGTAGGATTTTTAAAAGAAATAACTTCACCTAAAAATCCTACTCCAGAACCTATTGCAGCATTAGATAATACTCCTGATACTCCGCCATATTCATTAAAAACATTCATATATTTGTCGATTGTACTATCTTCATCAGTAAACTTTACAGTATTGCCTAATTCATCGATATAACTATCCTTATATACTAAACTAAAGAGCGGTCTTAATACACCATCAGCTCCACCGGCACCAAAATCAACCATTGTCTTTTTAGCAATCGATAAATTAGATCCCCCAACAGCAGCACCTAAATAATATTGTCCAAAATCTAGTGCAGCTGTTATTCCACCATAAACTAAACCTTCTCCAGTATCTGCTCCATTAGCCCAAGCTTCTTCTGTACCTCTACCAAAACCTGTTACAGCAGCAGTAGTAGCAAAATTTTTAGCACCAGAACTAACAACACTAGAAAGTGTTTTTTTTGTTGCTGAAGTTACAGCACTAGCACCGACACTTACTGAAGAAGATGCAGAACCAACACCACCAGTAAGAACAGATACAGCAGCTATTCCAGCAACATATCCTACTCCTTCTCCTACAGACTTCGCTATATCAAATACTTCTTCATTACCACCCCAAGCATTTTCAGTTACCCATCCGCCATAAGCAGTTGAATCATATACATAATCAGCAGCCGATTTTATATGCTCTGTAGCAACAAAGTTCATAAAACCATCCCATGTATCACCTGCATTATCATTTCCAGTGAATTGATCACCTACCCATGCACCAGCAGTTGCAACTCCACCAACAATTATAGCGCCAGTATCAACTAAAGATTCACCTGCATCTAATATTCCAGTAGCCACAGAAGTTCCTACAGCCGCAACAGAAGCACCAACATCTTCAGCGACCAGAAGTGCTTTTTCCCACCAAGGTAAATCTTCTTCTTCATTGGACTTTTTTATTTCAGTAAGAACAGTTTGTGCAGATTCTATTGCATCTTCTTCACTTTGTTCAAGACCCCAATTTTTTTTTAATTGAGAAACAATAACTTCTTCTAAATTAACCATACTATAAATATAGTCTGTAGTGTATTCCCCTACTTTTTCATAGTCACTAGACAAGGTAGAAAATGCATCACTCATTCTCTTATAAGCTCTACTATACGCAGCGTAAGCATTTGCTTTATCATATATAGATAATTTAAATGATGAATAACTTTGATTAAAACTATCTTTATCTGCAAAAAATAAGGATTGATGACTATATAAAATGCTTGCATTAACATTTAAATTACCCATTATTTACTCCTTTCTAATTATGTGACTATTTATCTGAAAATTCTATTAAAGAATCTAAATTTTCTTTAAATTTTATTTCTTCTTCATCAATCAAACCTTTGTGATAAATTTTAACAATTTGATCATGGTTAAATAATAAAGTTTTATTACTAGTTATAATTCCTTCTGGGTAAATACATCCCGAATAATCATAAACTTTCTCTTTTATATTTTCTGCTATAGTAAAAAAACCCGTAATCATTACTCTTTTTGATCCCCCATCTAACATTACAACTGTCCCTATCGGCAAAAACTTTCCTTCCATAATTCCTCCTATATTTATTTATCTTTTAATCACATATATTAATCTTTTTTATATTACATAATTAAAAAAACTACATCTACCAATCATAAAAGTATCTATTATGACATTGTATATACCTTAAAAGATATAATTTACACAAATTATATCTTTTAAAGTGCTCAAATATTGAGCCACTTTTATCTAATAGTTGTTTCCCATTTATCAAAGTTTGGTATAACCACTGTTGATAAATAGTTTGCACAGTCCTTAACTGCTAATGAAAATTCCGGGAATTTTGCACTTAGTTGAGCAAATGCTTCTTTAGCAGATTGAGCTGCTGTCCCAGACCAAATTCCTTCAGTTCCAATTTTATTATATAGTACTTCAATTTCTGATAAAAGACTTTCCATTTGACCAGAAGTCGAATTTAATTGTTCTGAAATTGACGCAACTTTTTCTTTTGATAAACTAATTTGTGCCATTATCTTGTCCTCCTTATTATATTATTGCACTTGAGTTACTATCTACTACTGAATCTACATTATTTGCAGCAGTAACGATAGAATTCCCAGTTTCTGTAATTGTTGTACATAACTTTTGAGTAGTGACAGATTGTTCACCAACTCTAGTTGTATATTTTAACGCATCTTCTCCACTCCAAGCAGATTTTAACTCTTCATTAATACTATTTATTTTTTGTAATAAAGTGTTAAACTCTTCAGCTTTGCTTATGATTTGATTTCCTAGTGAGCGAGTAGCATCAGTATCTATACTTAATTCCATATTTCCTCCTTTCTAAGTATTATAGCCCCTTCTAATTCAATAGTTAGACTCAATACTATCTATATTGTCTATCCTTTTTCATTATAACATGCAAAAATATTATTTACAATAAATTTTATTAAAACCAACTAAAAAACACATCATATGTGATATGTTTTTTTTATTATTATTTAATATCAAGATGTTCAATACACTTAACATATTTGGGAATACCACGCTGAATCACAAAACAAAATTGATTAGTAATTTTAATTTTCATTTCAGGAACTTTATCAATTAATTTAATTGTGAATTGCTCAGAAATACCATTCCCAAACCAAATAGCGTTCATATTATTATATACATTTTTAAACCAAGGTTCTATTTCTAGTTTTTTAACTTTATCAAGTGATTCTACTAAAATAAAATCAATTACTTCTAAACCATTTAAGTTTTTAAATAATTTTTCTAAATAATTAACAGGTTCTTCTAAATTTAATCTACTTATTAGTTTTTCTAAACCTATTATTATACATGTTGTTTTTCCAAAACCACCTAATTCAGTTTTATCAAAAGATTTATTTGCATATTGTTCATTTATATCCAAACTCAAATTCATTAACTCTTCTATAATTTGATCAAACTGAGAATTACAATATTTATAATATTTAACAGAATCTTGATTAATATCATAATTTTCAGCGTTTATTACAATCAATTTATCTTTACCTTTAATTAAAATTTGATTAATTAAATTATTAACAAAATTAGTTGTATCCATAATATCAATTGCAGTAATTAAACTGAAAAACTCTCTTTTAAAGTTATGTTTAACAAATTCTAAATCTCTTTTATTTATCCCTATAATTAGTTCTTCACTTTTATTTAACTCATCTTTTATTTGTAAATAATCTACAACTTCAGGTAAAACTGGAACACTTATTGCTTTTTTCATTGAAGACTGAGCAAAGTTATTTTCCAATTCCTTAATATCCTTAATAGAAGCAACTTGAAATTCATATATTTCATCTTTCTTAAAAATTCCATTTCCAGTTACCTTTGACGGAAGTTTTTTAGGCACAGTTCCTAAAATAGCAGTATAATCATCTATATTATTTTGTTGTAAAGAATATATTTGAGCAAAATTATGTTTCAATTTGAATTTAACAGCATTTGGAGCAACAACTGTAAGTAGAAAAAATACACCATATTTTTGACAATTTCTTGATAAAATACTTAGAGGTGCTTCATATTTTTCGTAACTTTCTTGAAAACTATCAAAATTATTAATTATTACAACTACATCAGGTATTTTCTTTGTATTAGATTTACGATAATTTTCTAAATTCCCTCCATAATTTTGCAATAATTTTTTTCTATCTTCTATAATAGTATTAACTAATTTAAATAGATTCTCTATTTTTTCCTCTTCTGAAGAAGTAAGAATATCACCCACCAAAGGACACTTTTCAAATATTTTCAAAGCTCCAGATCCAAAGTCAATAATATAATAATTTACATCACTTGCATCATATATCATAAATGAAGAAGAAATTAAAGTTTCAATAAACTTCTCCTTCCCACTTCCTGCTGCACCATATAATATTGCATTCCCATTTTCTGAAAAAGAAATATTGAAAATACTTTGCATCTGCTTACTAGGAATATCATATTCTCCAATTACAGGACTTATTAATAAATCATTTTTACTAAAATTATATTTAGTAATTACATCTTCTACAGTAGTTTCTGCCGATAATTTTTCAAGCCATAAAGGTTTGCATTTGATATTTTCTTTTTTAGCAATTTCATCCAAATACACTAAAATATTATTTAACTCTTCTCCACTAGATTCATTAACTGGAGTAATCTGTTTTGTTTCCACATTTTTTATATTAACTCCAATATTATTAATAAAATCTATAGAACTATCAACATTTTTAATCACCTTTTCAGACGGTACATATTTTTCTCCAGCCCATGCTGCTTGGCCTAACAAAAACACTTCATTATAACCCACTTGAAAATAAAACCTTCCAGTCTGTTTTAAATAAGCAGCATCTGGTATTTTTATTATTTCATTTGAATCAGACTTATCCTGAACTTTCATACAAACTTTAAATCTAGAATTACTCCAAATTTGAGGGTCAACAACACCAGTAGGTTTTTGAGTAGCAAGTATTAAATGTACACCTAAACTACGACCAATTCTAGCAGTTGAAATTAATTGATTCATAAATTCTGGTTGTTGCACCTTTAACTCAGCAAATTCATCACTTATTATAAATAAATGTGATATTGGTTCATCAACTAATTTATTACGATACATTTTTTGATATTTATATATATCAATAGTACTATCAGAACTAAGTTCTCTAGCTTTATTAAATAACTGCTGTCTTCTTTTAAGTTCAGATTCAATTGACAATAAACTCCTATTTATTTCATTAACATCCAAATTCGTTATAGAACCGACTAAATGAGGCAATTTTATATTCATATTTTTATTTTCAAAAGCACCAGCTAAACCACCACCTTTATAATCAATAAGTACAAACTGCACTTCATAAGGATGATAATTAACAGCAGCAGAAAGAATATAAGAAATTATAAACTCTGATTTACCAGAGCCTGTCATTCCAGCAATTAAACCATGTGGACCATGATATTTTTCATGCAAATCTATACTTATTATTTCTTCATTTTTTCCTATACCAATAGGAACCGCTAAGTTTGTTACTGGATTATTTTTTTCCCATCTAAATGAAGCATTTAATTGTTCTACTTTACCAACATCATACATTTCCAAAAAACTAATTTTTTCACTAAGCTGAACTTCCTCATCATTAAGTATTTCAATAGGTATATTTGCTAATATTTTAGAACAATACTCATAATTAACTGTACTATTTAAATTTAATTTAAAACTCAAAGGTTTATTAAAATCAACTTTATCATATAATAACCCATTTCCCTCAGAAAGTTGTACAAATGAACTACATTTATCTGGCAAATCAGTTATTTTTTGATCAACTATAAATAATGAAAAACCTAAATATTTTTGAGAAGATAATATACTATTAATTAATTCTAATTCTCGCACCTTTTTTAGTGAATCTGTGATAATTAAATATGACTTTCTATACACTGAGTTATCACTTGATGATTTATTACTATTTTCTCGATCTTTATAAATTTTATCTAAATAATAACAAACTTCATTATATTCACTAGCATTAATAGCAAAAAATCTAATATTTTTATTATCAGTAAAACAATGAGGAATATTTTTAAAACTGGACCATTTATGTTTATTTTCTTCATCTGTTAAAAATATTATCTTTAAATCATCATAACTATGAAATGCAGCTAGTTGTAAAACTAATTCTTTTACATAATCTGAAGTTAAAGATTCATGTCCTATTAAACCAGAAATAAAATTCTTCTTTAATGAAAGCACTATTGGAACATCGATTAACTCTTTTTTTTCATTATTCAGCGAATATACCTGCTCCTTAAGACTATCTTCAACTAATGAAAAACCTTCCTCAGGAAATATCATATTTACATCCATAGGTCTTATTCCACTACCTAGGTTAATATCTAAAAAGTCATAATCATTTACTCTTCTTTGCCAAAGTGTAACATACTTTCCTATAATTATATTTGCAACATCTGCTGTACTAGGATAATTATTTCTTAAAATATTTGTTTGTTCAACTATACCATTTCTAATAATTTTTCTTTTTTCATCTATATATTTAATATATTTTTCTTGCCTTCTTATTTCTTTTTTTTCATTAGCTTTCTTAGTATAACGTTTAGATAAAAAAGGCCAAACTATAACACTTGATAACATAGCTAAACTTATTATAATTGACGGCGCTGCTTGTGACCAAGACGTACCCCCGCTATAAACATTACTAAGTGCCGTAACTCCAGTCATAACAGAAATCATTGACATTGAAATCATTGGTCCAATTGTTAATAATAAAGAAGATTCATTCTCTTCAGGTTTAGCAGGTGGTAACTCAATTTTCATTTCTAAAGTTTTGACCTGTGTAATAAATCTTGGAATTTTATGAAAATAAGCAGTTTCATCAAATAAAGGAAAAAAATCATTATCATCCGTTTCGGTAAAATTAGCCTCTGAAATTGTTTTATCATCATAAACTGGTAAATTACAAAAAATATTACTAGACACACTTTTATCAATACCTAAGATAAATGAATTAGGAAAGTTTTTTATTGACCCAATAAAGATAATTTTCATTCCACATATAAATATTACATCGCCAATCGCCAAAAAAACTGTTTTGTTAACAATCTTATCATTTATATATATATTTTGATTAGAATTGTTATTAATTAAACTTAATTGTCCTGCATCATTTTTAAAATAAAAAGCTGCATCTTGTAATGAAGGAAAATTAATTACTGAATTAGCATTAGATCCAACAGCATAAGCGCTATTCACATCTAAATCAATTCTATATTTATCGTAATTCCCTTTAATAGGAGAACAATAAATTAACATAGAAACATTTTCTTTTTCATTAAATAACTCATAAAATTTATATTCACTCAAAATAGTAAAATCATCAACTGTATCCTTAATATATACATCTTTGTTATTATTTAGTTTCCATGAAACTCCATCAGAATCAATAGATATTAAATTTCTAGTAACTCCACTAGAGTCAGTTCCACTAATCCAGTAAGTTCCTTCCATTTTCCTTGGTAAGATTACATTTTGAATCTGTTTATCCTTTATTAACGATACTCTCATATTTTCACCTTCTATATTTTATAAAATAATTATTTTATCACCATTTTTAATACTTGAATCCTTTACCAAAATATCATTAGCATACTCAGTAGAATCAAATTTATTGACAAATTTCACTGTATGTATAGTTTCAACAAAAAAACCATCAGAAAGATCAGCTACAGCACTTAACACATTTTTTTTTATAGTACCTATTTTTTTATTATTTGGTATATACAAATCAAACTCAAGTTCAATAGTCGGTATAATTATCGTTATCAAAAATTTATTAATCATTTCATACTCTCCATTTGTTACCTTATACCTACATAGTATATCACAGGATTATTGTTTTATCAATTACTTTATTAAATAATTATCGTATAAATAAAGTTTTAAAATGTACATTATAAATACAATATAAATAAGTATAAAATTGTAGAACAAAAAAATTTGTCGTAAAATACAAAAGTTTCTCTTTTTTTTTAATTTCAAATATGTTATATTTAAAGTAGGAGGTAATATTGATGAGAGTCAAAGATTTTGTAGATACTCAAGATTTTACAAAAGAAGAATTGTTAAACATTCTTAATTTAGGACTTTTAATGAAAAAAAGCATTAAAAATGGTCACTATCTTAAAGTGTTAAATCAAAGAACTTTAGGTATGATTTTTGAGCAATCATCTACGAGAACGAGAGTATCGTTCGAAACTGCAATGACGCAACTGGGAGGTCATGCGCAGTATTTAGCCCCAGGACAAATACAGTTAGGTTCACACGAATCACTTGGTGATACTGCTAAAGTATTATCAAGACTTGTGGATATCCTAATGGCAAGAGTACAAAAACATGAAAGTGTTTATGAACTTGCAAAATATGCTACAGTACCTGTTATCAACGGTATGAGTGATTATAATCACCCTACTCAAGAAATGGGAGATGTAACAACAATCTTAGAACATATGCCAGAAGGTAAAAAATTCGAAGATTTAAAAATTGTATTCGTTGGAGATGCAACACAAGTTTGTGCATCACTTATGATGATTACAACAAAACTAGGTGGTAACTTCGTACAATTTGGACCAAAAGGATTCCAACTTAGAGAAAACCACATTAAAATTGCTGAAGAAAACTGCAAAGTTTCAGGTGGATCATTTATGATTACTGAAGATGTAGAAGAAGCAATGAAAGATGCTGACTTTGTTTATACTGACGTTTGGTATGGATTATATGAAGCAGAACTTTCTGAAGAAGAAAGAATGAAAACTTTCTATCCTAAGTATCAAGTAAGTATGGAAATGCTTAAAAAAGCTACTCCACATGTAAAATTCATGCACTGCTTACCTGCAACACGCGGAGAAGAAGTTACAGATGAAGTTCTAGATTCTGAGTTATCAATTGTAATTGATGAAGCTGAAAACAGATTAACTTCAATTAGAGCATTACTAGTTTACTTTATGGGTAAAATGGAAGAAGCTACTAAAGAATGTAATGAAAATTTAGGAAGATAATATGGAAAAGAAAAAGAAGTTTAAGTTGTTTGATGCGATACTTGCAGCTGTATGTATTACACTAGTAGCAGAAGCAGTTACACCAACTGCCGCTATTGGTAATTCGCAATATTTTTGGTGGATATTTTTAATAATAGCTTTCTGCTTACCATATGGTCTTATCACAGCAGAACTTGGATCAACATTTCCAAGTGAAGGTGGTATGTACACATGGGTTAAAAAAGCTTTTGGTCCTAAATGGGCATCAAGAGTAGCATGGAACTATTGGGTCAACTTCCCTTTATGGATAGCAGCTCTTGCTGTTGCTGTAACGGATGTTGTAGCTGGCATTTTTGAAATAGAACTATCTATAGTATGGATTTTAGTTTTACAACTTGGTTATACTTGGTTAGTTTCAATGCTTGGATGTCATCGTATTGGAGAAAACAAATTTTTAATTAATTTTGGTACTCTATTCAAAATTTTATTCATGGTGGGTCTTGGAGTTTTAGGTATTTATGTATTTATTTCTACAGGAGAAAGTGCTAATCCAATAAATAGTGCAACTGATTTACTTCCAACAATGGATTTGGTAAGTTTATCATTTATTTCTGTAATAATATTTAACTTCTTAGGTTTAGAAGTAGTAGCAACATTTGCTGAAGATATGGAAAATCCAAAAAGAGATATTCCTAAAGCAGTAATTATTGGTGCCCTACTTACTTCTATATTCTACTTACTACCTGCAACAGGTATAAATATTGCAATGCCAATAGATGCTGCAGAATCTGCTGGTATTACTGATAGTTTTGCAATACTTTTAACTACACTTGGTTTTGGTGCTGATGCAACTAGAGTTATTGTTATAGTAGTTGGACTAATGTTCATCTATACTTTAGTAGCAAACATTGCTTCATGGTCATTTGGTGTTAATGCAGTAGCAAAATTCTCTGCAGATGATGGTGGACTTCCAAAAGTATTTAGTGCAACTAATAAAGACGGAGTTCCATATAAAGCATCAATTGTTAATGGTATAGTAGCATCAATTATAATAATAATCGGTGTTGTACTTGGAATAGTATCAGAAGATGCTAGTAACTTATTCTGGACATTCTTCTCATTATCACTTGTAACTCTATTAATTGGTTATATCCCACTATTCTTAGCATTTATTAAACTAAGAAAAACAGATAAAACTAAAAGATCTTACAAAGTTCCAGGTAATGACATTGCGATTAAATTAATTGGTCTAGTACCAATGATTATACTAGTTCTTAGTGTAATATTTACTCTATTCATTGATTTCACATTTGAATCATTTATTTACAACTTACCTCTTATTATAGGTGTTGTTGTATCATTAATTATTCAAGAAATCTTAGTAGTAGACATCGAAGATGAAGGAGAAAAAAAGTGAGAAAATTAGAAGGTACACCAAAAGAGCATGGATTTAGAATGCCTGGTGAATTTGAAGAGCATAAAGGAACATACATGATATGGCCTGAGCGTCCAGATAACTGGAGATACGGTGGTAAACCAGCTCAAGAAGTATTTGTAAAAGTTGCAAACACAATAGCAAAATACGAAGAAATGACAATGATTGTTTCTGGTGCTCAGTATGATAACGCAAGACATTTACTTGATGAAAAAGTTAGAGTTGTTGAAATGAGTAATAACGACTCTTGGCTAAGAGATTCAGGTGCAACTTTTGTTAAAAATGACAAAGGTGAAATGCGTGCTTGTGACTGGACATTTAATGCTTGGGGAGGTCTTGTTGATGGACTATACTTCCCTTGGGATCAAGATGATAAAATCGCAGGTAAAATGTGCGAACTAGAAGGTGTTAATAGATACCGTCTAGATGATTTTATTCTTGAAGGAGGATCAATTCACGTTGATGGTGATGGAACAGCTTTAGTAACTGAAGAATGTTTATTATCAGAAGGAAGAAATTCTCATATGACTAAAGAAGAAATTGAAAAAACATTATGTGATTACTTAAATGTTGAAAAAGTTCTTTGGGTAAAAGAAGGAATCTATAACGATGAAACTAATGGACATGTAGATAATATATGTGCGTATGTTAGACCAGGAGTTATAGCACTTGCTTGGACAGATGATGAAACTGATCCACAATATAAAAGAAGTACTGAAGCGTATGAATATTTAACAAATGAAACAGACGCTAAAGGAAGAAAAATTGAAGTACATAAAATTTATACCCCTACTCCAATTCTTATTTCTAAAGATGAAAGTTTAGGAGTAGATGCTGTTGATGGTACTCTTCCTCGTAACGAAGGAGATCGCCTTGCTGCATCTTATGTAAATTATTATGTAGGTAACGGATTCGTTGCAGTACCTCAGTTTAATGACGCTAATGATAAACTTGCAGTTGAAAAATTACAAGAACTTTATCCAGACAGAGTTATTGAACCAATTTATGCTAGAGAAATATTACTTGGTGGTGGAAACATTCACTGTATTACACAACAAGTACCAAAAGCGTAAAGAAAACGTTAAAAGTAAGTTTAAAAATTTGAACTTACTTTTTATTTTTGTTATAATTAAAATATAATAAAGGAGAAAATATTTATGAAAATAGTAATAGCATTCGGTGGTAATGCCCTAGGTAATACACCAGACGAACAACAAACATTAATTAAAGGAGCAGTTAATAACTTAATTCCTCTAATCAAAGCAGGACACCAATTGGTAATTGGTCATGGTAATGGACCGCAAGTAGGAACAATCTATTTAGCTTTCGCTAAAAATGAAGAAGTTCCAAATATGCCATTTGCTGAATGTACAGCAATGAGTCAAGGATATATTGGATTTCACATTCAAAAAGCAATGAATGAAGCTCTAAGAGAAAATAATTTAGATGTAAAAGTTGCATCAATTATAACTGAAGTAGCAGTAGATGAAAATGATCCATCATTTAAAAATCCAACTAAACCAGTTGGACCATTTTACACAAAAGAAGAAGCTGATACACTAGCTAGCCAGTCAGGAGAAACTTATATCGAGGATGCTGGACGTGGTTACAGAAAAGTTGTAGCAAGTCCAAAACCAATAGAAATTAAACAGATAGATACAGTTAAAGACTTACTAAACTCAGGTCACATAGTAATCGCTGGTGGCGGTGGCGGAATACCAGTATTCATGCAAGACTTGAATAAAAGTGCAAGCGCAGTAATAGATAAAGACTCAGTATCAGCACTTATGGCAGAAAACCTAAATGCAGATGCTCTTATAATATTAACAAATGTTAAACAAGCAATGATAAATTACGGAAAAGAAAACTCAGAAGCTCTAGGAGTTATCTCTATAGATGAAGCAAAAAAATACATAGCAGAGGAACATTTTGCTAAAGGAAGTATGCTACCAAAAGTAGAGGCTGCTTTAAGATTTGCTGAAAATAGTAAACAAAAAGCAATAATAACTTCTTTAGATAATTTAGAAAACGCATTAAATGAAATTGAAGCAACAATTATTAAATATTAATTTGTCAAAAAATGTAAATACTATTGATATAAAAAATATATTGTGTTAAAATTAATTTAGGAAGTGCTAATAGCTATAGTACTTACCAGAGTGATAAGTACTGAATTCAATTGAATTTAGTACTTTTTTAATAACTAAATAGCTTTATATAAAGAGGCTATTAGTAAAATGATAATAACAAATAAAAATTCTATTAAAATGTCCTTCTTATTCATAAATAATCAAGCCTCCTTTCTAGGACCCCCTGAAAGTAAGGCAAATACTAAAACGCACTTCCTGGTTTTGTATTATATATTAAAGATAATGAAAACTTTGTCAAAAAATGTACATAAAGTAATATTTATGTAAAAAAATAAAAACTTCTATTTACAAAAGTTTTTAAAGTTGTTAAAATTAAATTAGGAAGTGCTAATAGCTATAGTACTTACCGATGTAGGTATGTACTGAATTCAATTGAATTTAGTACTTTTTTAATAACTAAATAGCTTTATATAAAGAGGCTATTAGTAAAATGATAATAACAAATAAAAATTCTATTAAAATGTCCTTCTTATTCATAAATAATCAAGCCTCCTTTCTAGGACCCCCTGAAAGTAAGGCAAATACTAAAATGCACTTCCTGGTAGTGTATTATATATTAAAGATAATAAAAATTTTGTCAAAAAATGTACACAAAGTGATGTTTATGTAAAAAAATAAAAACTTCTATTTACAAAAGTTTTTAAAGTTGCTAAAATTGATTTAGGAAGTACTAATAGCTATAGTACTTACCAGTGTTGATAAGTACTGAATTCAATTGAATTTAGTACTTTTTATTTATTATATAGCTTTATGAAAAAACCTGAATTTAACAAAGTTCAGGTTTTTTCAATTTATTAATTGAATTTAATTAACTTTATTTGTTATAATAAAGTAAGAAAGTGAGAAACATATGGAAAAAAATAAATTAGAGCAGTACTATAACAAATTATTAAAATACGATGTAGACTATCATGAAATTTTTCATGAAGCAACATCTACAACAAGATACTATTATATAAATCAAAGAATAGATGATATCACTAGTAAGTATATAAATGGAATTGGTTTTACCTTATCAAAAGGCGATAAAAAGTTTTATGCATCAACAAGTAATCTAGAGGAATCAAATAATATAATTGAAAAATTAGGTAGCAACTTCCCTACCCGAAAATATAAAGATATAACTTTAACTGAAAATAGTTATGTAACAAATAAAAATTATAATAACTACGACAAAGATTTTAGGAAAAACTTATTTGAAAAAATAAACTCATTTTGTAGATCTTTTGATAAAAGAATAACTCAAGTAGAAATAACTCTTTTGGAAAAGATACAAAATGTAACAATAATTAATGACGAAAGTATAAAAAAAGAAGATAGATTACATACAAGAATTGCAGTAAGTCTTATAGCAAAAGAAAAAGATAAAACAGCATCAAATGCCTACTCTCCTGGTTTTGCAGCAGATTACAGTTTTCTAAATGACATAAACTTAGAAGAAAAACTAAAAGAAACATGTGAAATACTTTTAGAAAAACTAAATACAGTATCATTTGAAGGCGGAAAAATGCCAGTTATAATTGGTCCAGGATTTGGAGCGGTTATATTTCATGAAGCATGTGGACATGCAATGGAGTCTTATTCTATAATAAATAAAACATCAGTCCTAACAAATAAACTTAATAAAAAAGTAGCAAATGAAAAAGTAACAATAATTGATGATGGAACATATGAAAACTTATATGGAACTACAACTATTGATGACCAAGGTGAAGAAACAAGAAAAAATATTCTAATAAAAGATGGTATTTTAGTAAACTATTTAACAGATAAAATAGATGCTAAACTATTAAATAGTAAATCAACAGGTTCAGGAAGAAGAGAAAATTACACCTATTCATCTATTTCAAGAATGAATAACACATACTTAGTTCCAGGTAATGATAAAATAGAAGACATGATAAAATCTATTTCCTATGGCCTATACGCAACTAAAATGGGTGGCGGAAGCGTTTCCCCTAACACAGGTGAATTTAACTTCACAGTAAGCTTTGGATACATAATAAAAGATGGTAAAATAACTAAACCAATTCAAAATGTTGCACTTATAGGTAATACATTAGAAATACTTAATAATGTAGAAATGATTAGTGAAGATTTAGACTTTGGTCCAGGGGTATGTGGATCATATAGTGGTAATTTATATAATACCTGTGGTCAACCAACAATAAAAGTATCAAGCATTTTAGTAGGAGGAAACAAAGATGAATAACAAAGATATATTATTAAATAAAGATATAGAAATACTTACATCAAGAGAAAGTGTTACAGAAATAAAATATTTCAATGAAAACATAGTATCGTATAATATAGCAAATAACACAACTTATAAACTTAAAGCAAAATTAAATAATAAATTTGTAACTCTTACAACAGAAAGTTTAGATAATCCAGAAGCTTTAATTAACGATTTAGAAGAAAAATCAATTTTATTAGAAAATACAGACGATTCATCTTTTGCCAGTAAACAACTTAATACAATAAAAGATATAGTAAAAGAGGATAAAAAATTTAGTGAAATAAAAACATTTTTAGAATCACTTGGAAAACTAAAAGACAATTATAAAGAAGTATTCTCGATTGAGTCATTAGTGTTTGAAGTAAAATCTGAAACAAATATCGAAAATAAAAAAGTTAAATTAAATAACTCAAATGTATTTTATCAATTTTATATTGAAGTAATAGTAAGAAACGAGCTTACAAGTATTGATGAAAGAGTTGAAATAATAGATAAAACTCTCGATTTTAATAAAGTAAAAAATGAAACAATAACAATGATTGAAAATACAATTAAAAGATTAAATTCAGGAAAAGCTACTACTAGAACAGGAAATATCTTACTTACATCAAATGCAGTTCACGATATTTTCAAAGAGTTCACTACTATGTTTAATGCCAAAAATATAAAAGATAATATATCGCCACTAAGCAATAAATTTAATAAAGAAGTGTTTAATAAAAAAATTAGTATTATTGAAGATCCAACTAATGAGAGCTACCCTACAAAATATTTATTTGATACTGAGGGAACTCCAACATATAAAAAAGAAATAATTAAAGAAGGAAAGTTTATTACAAAACTCTATGATAATCAAACAGCAAAACTAGAAAATACTAATTCTACCGGAAATAGTTATGGAGTTAGAAACTTAATTATAGTTCCTGGAACAAAATCAATTAAGGAGTTAGAAAAACAATTAGAAGAAGGTTTTATAATAACTAATGTTGAAGGAACACACGCAGGTATAATGCCTAAAACAGGAAGTATATCAGTTCAAGCAAGAGGAATAAATATTAAAAACAATAAAAAAGAATATATTGAGCAGTTAATATTATCTACTAATATATTCGAATTATTAAATAATGTTTTAGAAGTAGGAAATGATTTAAACTTTCACAATTTAACAATTGCAACACCATCCCTACTATTAAAAGATATAATGATTATATCAAATTAAGTTCTGAAAAGAACTTTTTTTAATAATTTAAATTTCTATAACACCATCAAAAACTTTATTTGCAGGTCCAGTCATATATACAGTATCACCTGTGTAGTTTATAATTAAGTCTCCTCCAAGAAGTCTAACAGTAATATCAGTATTAATACTAGCCAAATTATTTAAAACAGCTGCAACACCAACTGCCGCTGCACCAGTACCACAAGCAAGTGTTTCACCACTTCCTCTTTCCCAAACTCTCATTTCAAATAAATTATTATTTATTTTCCTAACAAACTCAGTATTAACTCTTTCAGGAAACATTTCATGATTTTCAAATAAAGGTCCTATATCAGTTAAATCTAGACTACCAATTTCATCTAAAAATATAACTGCATGCGGATTACCCATCGAAACACAAGTAACATTATATTTAGTATCAATAATATTAAGTTCTTTATTTATTACTTCTTTTTCATCAGATAAAACAGGAATTAAAGATGCATCCAAAATAGGTTTCCCCATATCAACTTTAAAAAGAGTAATATCATTATTATTTCTAATTATTTCTAAAGTTTTTATACCACTTAAAGTTTCAATAGTTAAAGTATCTCTATCTTTCTCTACTAAATTATTATCAAGTAAAAATTTTCCAACACATCTAATACCATTACCACACATTTTACCTTCAGATCCATCAGCATTATACATTTTCATTTTAGCATCAGCAACATCTGAAGGACAAACTAAAATAACTCCATCAGACCCTATAGAGAAATTCCTATCAGATAACTTTCTACTAATCTCTTCAGGGTTACTTATAACATTCTCAAAACAATTAAAATAAATATAATCGTTTCCAAGACCTTCCATTTTTGTAAATCTATATTCCATATCAATCACCTCACTATAATGTTAACACAAAAAAAGAGTATTTAATACTCTAATTTAAAAGTCCTCTTTTATTTTTATATTCTTCTTCTAAGAAAGTTCTAGATATTGTAAGTTTATAAAGTGTATTATTATCAATAATAATAAAATAACTTTTTTCGCCTGGAACTACTTCATAATATATTATTGGACTATTAGTAGAATCATGTGCATCAATTAATTCTTCAATAGTAGTAACTCTAATCTTATTTTCAAAGCTTCCTTCATTTAAGTTAGGTTGTTTACTAGTAACAATTAATCTATCATATTCTCTTAAATATTTTTTAATTGTAGACTCATATATATCTTTATTATAGAAAATTCTGTAAGAATATATTATTAAGGCCATTACATTAAGAACTGCAAATATAGCACAAGCTACTCCTAAATAGTAAAGAACATTATCTCTTTCTCCAGAATAATCAGTAATGTAAGAAGAATTATCAATAGTTTCACTTTCAAGTTCAAAATCTAAAAGCTGTTCAGAAAGTGGTATAGTAATTGATAAATCATTATTTATTTCAAGCGGTTTACTAACTGTTTCATATTTAGAATCACTTATTATATTCATAGAAACAACTAAATCAGCAGTAATTTGAAGACCATGTTTATTTTTAAGAACATTAACTGCATCATTATAAGTATTATAATTAATATCAATAACTTCTTTAATATCAAAACCTTGCTCAGTTATATCAAATACTTCACTTTTAAGTAAAGTTTCTCTATTTGCTTGAATTACTCCATCTTCATTACTAGCATTATAAATATTAAGTTCAGTAAATATTTCATAAGAATATGTAATATCAAACTTTTCAAAAGCATATAACGAATAATTAAAATCTAAATTAATATGATCTATTAAATTAGATACATACGTCATACTAGTAGGTTGATACCCTTCTTGAAACCCTTCAGCAGCATTATAATATACCTTATAATACAAATTTCCTTTCTCATGATATGATATTACATCATAATCACTTTCATTTTCTGTAGACGTATTAAATAAAATTATACTAAAAACAGTCAATAAAATAGCAAAAAAAGCAAACAAAAATATTTTCGCCTGTTTCTTTAACCTATATCTTTTTCTGGGTACCATAAACTCTTTATTATTACCCGAATACCTTATAGTATCACCCATTAGAACCTCCTTTAATTACTAATAAATTCATTAAGCCAGATAGTTGGAAACCCCATATAAGCAATTTTATATAAAACCTTACCTATAATTCTGTCTTCCGTAACTACCCAGTTATCAACATCATTATTATTATCCCCTTTTGTACTAAATAAATACGAATCGTTCTTTTCACTAATTTCTTCAATCCTGTGAACAACGACTACTCCTTCTTGCTCAAATACAAGAACATCGCCTTCTTTTAAAGTAGCTATTTCATCTTCTTTAATTTTTTCAACTATAACTATATCACCTTTATTTATCTGCGGACTCATAGATCCTGAACCAATACTAAGTGTAAAATATGTAAATACATTACTAGTAAGTCCAATAACTACTATCGTAAACATAATAAGTGCAAGTGACATAAGTTTACTAACAATATGCTTATCTAAAGAACTATCATGTTCTTTATTTTTCTTCTTTTGCTTTTTAATAATATCTCTATAAACGAACCAAAATATCAAAAACGGAAGTATAAAATTAAATACCGCATCTAAATATTCATTAAAGTTCGGAAATATAGGTATAATATACGCTGGAAGCTCAATTAATAACCTATACAAAATAGCTGGCATTAAACCAAATTTATAAACAGTATAAGATAAGAAAATATTTTTACTTATAGATGGAAGAACTGCAAGTGCAGTTATTGTAAACCACAAATCACTTCCTAAATAATTGTAAAATGATACAAGAAATACAATGTCAATAAGTGTAAATACAATTGTAGAAAACAAAAGTAAATATTTACTATCTTCACATTTTTTATTAATCATATATCTAAGAGTTTCAGTTACAATAATCGCTAATATAACTGGAACAATATTTTCTAATATTACTAAAAAAGATAAATCATATATATTACGAACAAAACCTAAGAATATCCCAATTATGTAAGTAAGTATATGATAAACCATAACATAAATAAATATATTTAAAAGCGCATCTTTTTTAAATCTGCCTCGGTCTTTTTCATAACCAAGTGTAAACTTCACTATTATTAAAAAGAAAAAGAGAAAAAGGCTGATAACATAAACATTAGTTATATCAAATACTAATAAATTAAGAATTGATATAGCACATATAACGCTTAAAATCACTAATATTTTTAAGTAACTAAGTTTAATATTAATCACCCTTTCTAATTCTAATCTCTATCGTGTGTATACGTAAGAATAATATCAAGACCAGTAACACTAACAGCATTAGTCGGTAATGCTGCTGCATCAGCAGGATCATAAGTTAGTGTTAATGTAACAGTTCTTGTTTGTCCAACAGTAAGCGTATCATTAACGGCAACATTAGCTCCACCATCATTATAAGTTAAAGTATACTCTAAATCAGAACATACAGAAACAGCATCAACATGAGCAGAGTCTCCAGCTACATTACATCCTAGAGCAGCACCGCTAAGTCCAGCCATAGTCATAGCTGTAATTTCAGCGTTCATAGTACCAGCGTTATGAATATCGAACGTATAACTAGCAGAATCACCTGGATTTTGTAGTGTAATTGCGATATTTTCCATAATAGTCGTACTAGGTGTAAACGTCGGTGCAGATGCAGTAGCAGTACCAGTAACTACAGCAGGTTGTAAATTAGTAAACACAGGCTCAAATTCAGCCGGTGTAACTGATGCAGTAGTATTAGTAATACTTAACATCGTAGAAAAAGTTGCAAAACCTATTGATAACCCTCCTACCGCTATAACAATTGCTACAATTGCTAATATTTTCATATTTCTTTCAGATCTCATAAAATCTCCTCTCTATTATTTTATATATAAAATCACTGTGTGATTAAATACCTATCTATCATGTGCATAGGTAACCAAATAGTCTAACCCTGTAATATTTATTTGATTAGCAGGAAGAAAAACATCACTATAACTAAATTGTAACCTTAGTCTTTTTCTTTCTCCAGCTGCCAGAGTATCACCTACTGCTAAATCAACATAAGTTCCACCCATTTCAACATATTGAAGTGTATAACTAATAGCTCCACAAACTGTATCCTTATCACCAATATAGTCTGGATCAACAGTTCCTACAGCTGCACAAGAAGGAACCGGAGGTGTAATAGCAGAAATTTCAGCATTTAAATCTCCGTCATTAACAACATCAAAGTAATAAGTGACTGAGCCAGTAACATCATTAAATCTAACATCAAACCCATCAATTATAGTAGTATTAGGTGATAACTGTGGTGCTGTAATTATATCTACATCCCCAACAACATCAACAGCAGAGATATCTTCAAAATGAATATCCCAATTCGCTTGTCTAACACTTCCTGTGGTTGATATTTCAATCATTGTACTCAAACTAGCATACGATACACTAACACCAAACACTGTAATAAAAATTGCAATAACTGCAAGCATTTTAACTTTCATACTTCTACTCCCTACTATAAAAGTATATCATATCATTTTTGTTTTGAAAAGTAGTTTTTTTACAATGTTCATTATTTATTTTAATAAATTTTAATATTATTATACGCACAAACAAAATAAAAACCGATTTCTCGGCAAATATTCAATATCTATAAAAATATATTTACTAAAATTTTTATAGATATATATCCAGGTAGTCACAAATTTTACATATTTTTCACAAATTTCAATACTCTTCACTAGACAATAAATTCAAGTATATAATTAATTGTTTATTTTCTATATCACAAGTAACAAGTGTAAGCGTATACTTTTTATCAAAAACCATAGTACCACTTTTATCAATTAATTCAAAGTCCGCTACTTCATAAACAAATTTTAGTCCATTATAATAAATATATACTTCATCATAAATATCAAGTTTATTTAAATTATTAAAATAAGCATTACTACCATTTCCAGAATGTGAAGAAAGAATAATCATACCCTCATCATCCAAACTAGGCATCACTAATATTTCATTAATTGAAATACCATCATCAACTTTATTATTTTCAGAAACTCCCTTTTTTAATCCGATACTAGGTATGCTAAGAACAAATAAATAATCATTTTGAGTAACACTTATAGACTGATTATTAAAATTACTTGTAGTTTTTATGTAATTAAGTGTCATTTTATTTTCACTTAAACTCTCACTTTCAACATTATAAAATTTAATTATTAAAAAGATAGCACCCAATATACAAATAATAAAAAACATAATAAACATCATTCTAAACTTTTTTTCTTTTTCCATAAACAATCATTCCTATAAAAGAAATACCTGTAGTAAACAAAGCTATATTAGCACTATAATCATAAGAACTAGTATTTGGAATCTCAACAATCTTTTCATTAGTAAGACTCATACTTACAATCTCTCCATTATAAGTTATTTCAAAATAATTCTTATCTTCATTTAAAATATAACCATCTAAAGGAGCAATCTCTTTTACATAATATAAACCAATTGGTAAATTTTCAAATAAGATAACACCAAATTCATCAGTTGTACCTTCAAAAATAACTTCATCATTTTCAGTATATATTCCAAATAAAGCACCTTGCAAAACTTCACCTGTAAGAAGATCTTGTTTATTAATACTAACACTTCCTTTACTTAAATAGTTTTTTAAACTTATTTCTGCATCTAAATTATCTTTTGTAAGAGTAAAATAATGCTTTGATGTATCTAATATATGGTTTTCACTAGTATTAGTTTCAATTAAATAATATTCACCAAAATATAAGTTACTAACTTGTGCATAACCCTTATCCGAAGTAACAAGCGAATTAACATAATCATTTTGATTATAAATAAGTTCACCAGAAACATCATAAATATCTGAAGCAGCAAATATATCAAAAGAAACATTTTCAAGTAATATATCATTGTATAAAACATTATTATCCAAATAAGAATACTCTTCCCCAGTTTTAATTATACTAGCATTTGTAGAATAACTTTTAACATTAATGCTAGCAGTTCCAAGATTAACATTTCCCCTAGAAATCATTTTTTGAGAATCAGAATTATAATAGAAAAATATTGGATCTTTAGTTTCATACTTATATTTAAAAATTAATCCACCTAGCCCTTCACTCATACTATTAACTATCACATCATTTCCAGACACACTAGCACTAATATCACCAACTACAGATACTTCATAATCATCTAGAAATTCATTTACATCAGTTAAAACAAGTTCATTACCAACGACCATTTCTATCGTCATTCCAAAAAATGATGGAAATTTATTATGATTATTAACCAAATTTCTTATTTCATTTATTTCATAAGATAAATCTATTACTTCTCCACTTCCATTTGGACCAGTATAAAAAGTAAACTTGTAATTACCTAATACTTCCCAAATCAAATACTGAGTAGCAGCTCTATATCTAGCACTATCATGGTCACTAAAACCATCACCATAAAATGCATATAATGATATCAAATTTTTTTGATAAGCATTAAGATTAGAAACAGTAAAATCAGTAGACCCAAAATAATTATCAGTTTTAATATCTTTACCAGGTTCTATACAGTAAGATATTCTACCCCCAATTTCATACTCTTTAAACTGATAACCAAAACTATCACTAGAAGAAACACCAACATAATACATATTATCAACTGGAGTTCTAACTAAATCCCCCGATATTTCCTCTGCATTAACACTACTCATAATAAAACACAAAAATACTACATAAATTAATTTTTTCATTTTTCCCCCTTAAAAAATTAAAAAAGAAGCAGTCCCCCTGTAAACTACTTCTTAAAGTTGCACTTCTTGCAACATGCATACTATTTTATATATTTTTTTTAATATGTCAACACTTTTAGTATGTCAAAATTCGACAAAATATTCAAGTTATAATTTATATCATTAGAAAATATACTTTATAAAACACGCGGAGGCGCTATGAAAAAAATTTATTATATTGATTGTGATGAAGTAATTTTAAACACTGAAGAAACAATATTAAAGTACTGGAATAAAATTCCTCTAAAAAAACATATACCCAACTTTCTAAAAACTTTATTTATATATACAATTAACTGGAATAAACTACTTAATAAGTCAAGGTTTATAAATAATTCCAACAATATACTAAAAAAATTAAATTCAAAGCACTACAAAATACTAACTAAAGTAAATAACATAAAAAAAGAAGGGATACCTAAGATAACCTTCTTTAGAGACCATGGTATAAAACTAGATATAATATTAGTTCCTTATAATTTAAATAAAAATGATATAGTAAATTCTAAAAATTCAATATTAATTGATGACAACATATCTAATTTAGATGAATGGAATAAAAGTGGAGGAACATCAATATTTTTCAGTAAAAATAACAGTGACTATGACAGCCAAGGAAACAAAAATACTAAATACCAAAAAGTAAATTCTCTAGACTTCTTACTAGATTAAATATATTTATGACATACATCATTATCCGAAACAATTATTTCGATATCTAAATCAAGTAATTGTTTTAAATTTTCCAAAGAAATTTTTTCTGTTTCAAAATGACCAGCATCTAATAAAGATAAACCCAAATTCATATTGTCAGCATAATCACTATGTTTAAACTCAGCACTTATAAATAAATCAGCACCACTTTTAATAACATCATTTATATAACTTCTACCACTTCCCCCACATACTGCAATTTTTTGTACCAAAATATCTTTATTTGTAATTTTTACATACTTTACACCAAGTTTAGTCTTAACTAAATCAGCAATATTAAAACTAGACGTCTTAACACTAAGTTCACCAACTAAAACTCCACACTCATCATTAACAGCTTTAATATTTTTTAAACCCAACTTTTCAGCAAGAACATAATTAACACCGCAACTAGATTTATCGTAATTAGTATGCGCAGCTATAACACATATATTATTTTGAATAAGTTTTGAAACTAAACTATCAAAGTTAATACTTCTAATCGGATTAAAAATAAGTGGATGATGAGTAATTATAAGCTCACATTTTTTTTCAATTGCTTCGCTTACTACATCATTTGTAATATCAAGTGCAAGTAGCACCTTATTTACATCACAATCAAAACTTCCTATTAAAAGTCCACTATTATCCCACTCTTCTTGACTATCAAATGGAGCAAACTTATTTATTTTATTATATATATCAAAAACCTTCATAAAACACCTCTTTTAACTATTTTATAACAAAATAGCCGATTTTTCATCATATTTGACGATTTAATTTGCTATTGTGACAAATATGTAGTATAATCACGAAGTGAAAAGGAGAAAAAATGGAAAATAATTTTAAAAGTCTGGGACTAACTGAAGAAACTTTGCGCTCAATAGAAGCACTTGGAATCACTGAACCTAGCGAAATTCAAAGAGAAATAATTCCTTTGATTTTAAGTGGAAATGATGTTATTGGCCAAGCTCAAACAGGAACAGGAAAGACTTTAGCGTTCGCATCTAGTATTTTATCAAAAATTGATGTTAATAAAACGTATATTCAATCCCTTATATTAACTCCGACAAGAGAACTTGCCTTACAAGTATGTAATGAATTTAAAAAACTTAACAAATCAAAAGAATTTAAAATGACAGCAGTCTATGGAGGAGATCCAATCAATAGACAAATACACGAACTTAAAAATGGAGCTGACATCGTAGTTGGTACACCAGGAAGAGTAATGGATCTAATCGAAAGAAAGAAACTTAAACTAAACAAACTTAGTATATTTGTATTAGATGAAGCAGATGAAATGCTTAACATGGGATTCGAAGAAGATATAAAAAGTATTATCAGTTCAATAAAAACTGAAAAACAAACTTTAATGTTTTCAGCAACAATGCCAGCATCTATTAAAAAACTTGCAGAAAACTACATGTCACCTGATTATAAACACATTGAAATAAAAAGTGCTACAAAAACAAGTGACAACATAGAGCAGTTTTATACAATAGTAAGTGAAAAACAAAGATATGATATCTTATGTAGAATATTAGATTTCAAAAATGACAATAAAACAATAATTTTTTGTCATACAAAAAAAGAATGTGATGAACTTGCTGAAAAACTTGAAACCAATAAATACAAACCATTACTAATGCATGGTGATATTGGTCAAAAGATACGTATTTATACATTAGAAAAATTTAAAAAAGGTACAAATCAAATATTAATTGCAACTGATGTAGCAGCAAGAGGAATACATATTGATAATATTGATTTAGTTATTAACTATAAAGTACCGAAAGATGTAGAAATTTACGTTCACAGAATCGGAAGAACTGGTAGAGCTAATAATAAAGGAACATCTATTACATTTATTACTAATAAAGAGACAAGAAAATTAAGAGACATTGAAAAGCACACAAAAGCTAAAGTAAATGAATTTAATATACCTACTCCAAAAGATATTTTAGATAATAAATATATGGAAGTTTTAGAAAAAGCAAAAACAATTGAAGCACCAGAAGAAGCATTTGAATACCTAAGAGATTTAAATAAAACTGATTTACTTAATACTGCTGCAGCCCTACTAAAATATAACGTTGATAAAAGTTTAAAATCTGATGTTACGAAAAATATTGTTATTGAAAAATCAACAAGAGCACCTAGAGGATTAGACAAAAATAAAACAAGAGTTTTCTTAACAATTGGTAAAAAAGATAGACTTAAAACTGGATCTCTTCTTGATTTTATTAAAGATGAAACTAAAATGAAAAAAGATTATTTCACAAATATCGAAGTTCTAGAAAAATTTACGTTTGTTGATGTAGATTCTAAAGAAGTAAACGAATTTATGAAAAGAATCAAAGGAAAAAGTTTTAATGGTAGAGCTATTAGAGCTGAAATATCTAACAAAGGAAAAAGAAAATAACAAAAAAAGCCCCAAAAGGCTTTTTTTTATCTAATATTTTTAATATTTTCCCCATTTCTTGAAAATTCGCTTCTTAATGGAGAAATAATTTCTTCTCTGTATAAATCTGAAAATTTAGTAAAAATCTTACTAATTCCACTAATCTTAGAATATGCTCTTCTAATCGCAGTAGCATATTCATAATCAAACTCAGGCACTATATTATAATAAACAAATACTTCTCCATTTTCGTTTTCTAAATAACAAGGAGTTTTATCAATAAAAGGACAATTTCTAATTAAATAATTAAAATCATCAACAAAGTCATCAGATATTGCAATAGTATTTAACATCTTAGATAATATATTATAATCAGAAGCACTTGCAAGTTCTACTCCTCTTAACATAGTAGCTGGCGATATAACATTACATAAATTTAGTACATTAATTGCAAGTATTATATTTAAAAAATCAAAATCATCTAATTTCTTTTTTCTTTTTACAAAAACATTATAAATTTCTTCCATATAAAGATTAGCATTATTAATTCTAGATTCACTCCCATATTTTTCTAGTTGTCTTTCTACAGTTTTTTTTCTAAAATCAATCAGTTCTAAATATTTATCTTCTACTGAATCACCAATAATTGGTTTACCAATATTTTTTCTTACAGGTGGAGCAGGTAACTCACTTAAAACTTCTTCAATCTCAGTATTATATTTACTATCATTATCTTCAAAAGTATCAACCATCTCCGATTTGCTAAATCCAATTTTTCTGTTTTCTATATTTGTAGTCTGCAAATCAATATCGTCAGAAAAATCTAAAACTTCTTCACTATATTTACTATTTTTATTAATACGTTTTATACAATCTTTACAAAGCATTATACCGTAAATATTATAATGTTTTTTTGAAGCAGGTTTTCCACAAACATCCCCATTTTCATCAACATAAGTACAATACAGCGGCACTTTATTTTTCTTAGGAATACTCATAGTCAAAGTACTCTTATTTTGATACCCAAAAAAAGGTTTTCTTTCTTTCATAATTAACAATCACCTACAAAAATTATAACATATTATTCAAAAAACACAAATATATGATATAATACTATAGGTGATAAAAATGAATATACTTGATATAGCAATAATAGCGTTTATAATAATGGAATTCTCAAATGTAGTAATACTTTACTTTTTTCCATCTTTTAAATATGGAAACGGAGTGGCAATATTTAACAATTTAACCCCCTTTGTAAAAGACAAAAATCTAGAATTATTTGCTAGATACATGATAAACTGGGTTGCAGGTACTAAACTAATATTTATAGTTTTACTTGTAGTAATACTATTTGACGGTAACGAAACTACAAAAGTATATGCTTTAATTGTTATGATTTTTTCAATAGCTACATACTTCTTAGGACTTCACCCAATAATTAAAAAATTAGATGAAAACAACATGATAAATCCAAAAGGATATTCAAAAACCTTACTAATCATGATTACATCTATCATAATAGTATTTACAATCGCACTAATTACATATTTAATAACATAAAAATAGACTTCAACAAAGTCTATTTTTTTATTCTAAAGTATATTTTTAAATATAGTAGTTTTAGTACGACTCATTTCTTTAAGTGTACTCATGACTCCTTCATTTCCGATTCCAGAATGTTTCCATCCACCAAAAGGCATTTCAAATGATCTAAAGAATGATGCACCATTAATTATAACAGCACCACATTCAAGTTCACTAGATACTTTCATGCAAGTTTTCATATCTCTAGATATTATATTTCCACATAAACCAAATGAAGAACTATTAGCTATTTTAATAGCTTCATCTATATCAGTGTACTCTATAATTGATACTACTGGTCCAAAAATTTCTAAATCTTTAGCAACTGGCATATCTTTAGTTACATTATCAATTATAGTAGGTTCATAAAAAGCATTATTTCTTTTTCCCCCATATACAATTCTTGCACCTAACTCAACCATATCATTAACTTGCTTCTCAATATTACTAGCAGCATTTTCATTAATCAAACAGCCAAGTTCAGTGTTCATATCCATAGGGTCGCCTAGTTTAATTTGTTTAACTCTTTCAACTAATTTATTGGTATACTCCTCTTTTAAATCACTATGAATTAAAAATCTTTTACTAGCACAACAAACTTGACCAGTATTATAAAATCTTCCCCATATAGTTTCATTAACCGCTAAATCAACGTCACCATCATTATGTAATATAAATGCATCATTACCACCTAGTTCAAGCATAACATGTGTTAAATTGCTACTACAAGTTTTCATAGTTTCCATACCAGCAAATGTAGATCCAGTTAAACTAACTAAATCAACACCCGGATTTTTAGCAAGAGTTTGTGCAGCAAGTGCACCAGTACCATTAATAACATTTATAGCACCAACACTAACCCCCGCTTCAATCAAAAGTTCAGCATATTTACATAATGTAAGTGGATTATGAGGAGAAGGTTTTAAAATAACTGAGTTACCCATAATTAACGCACTAGGAACTTTTTGAGTAAATAAGTCACTTGGAAAATTAAATGGTATAACAGCAACAACAACTCCATGAGGATACTGCATAGTATACTGTATATTTTTTTCATTACCTTTTTCTTGACCACATGGAATTAACGCTCCATACTCGTGCTTAGCTTTTTCGACAAAACTTCTAAGTCCAATATTAACATTGGCAATTTCACCAATTGCTTCTTTTATTGGTTTACCAGTTTCCATACATAGAAGTTTAGCAAGTTCATCTTTATTTTTAAGTACTAATTCATTAAACTTATATAAAATATCAGCTCTTTCATGAAGCGGTTTCTTACTCCATATTTCGTAACCTTTTCTAGCTTCAATTACTGCTTTATCACAATCTTCAACAGTACTTTCTGGAACAGAGTCTATAAATTCATTATTAGCAGGATTAATTACTTCAATAATATTACCATCACTAGCATCGACCCATTTGCTTCCTATTAAATTTTTAGCCATTTTATTCCTCGAATCCAGTATATGATAAAGATAATCCACCTACTGTATTAGAACTATGTTCATTACTTCCATACTCTCCAAAAGTAAATGCCATTAAAAATTCTTTATTACCAGTAGCTTTTTTAACTTCAGGATAAATTCTATCTTCAATTTCAGCAATTGATAAACCAAGTCTTCTACCTCCACAGTGAATCAAGAAATAACTTTTAGCTTTATCATTCATTAAAGAATTTAAATCTTTAACAGTTTTTTCATTTGCTTTCAATATTCCTTCTGGAGTATTTTTAAGTAATATAACTGCAGTATTAACGGCTAAATCTGCTCCTATATTCATCGATAAATCTTCATTAGCAAACATAGGATGTCTTACTGCAACAATATTTCCAATTGGATCTTTAACACCTAGAGGTTCACAAATAGTTTCAACAAGTATACCTCCACCTGCTAATTTATCTAAATCTTTTCCAGTCCACTCAGCATATTTTTTTACTGCAGGTTCACCATTAATTTCAACTAAAGTTCTCTTTCCTTCAAGTTTAGTAATAATACCAACATGTTCAGTTTCAGTATAAGCTCCAGCGTAAATATTTTTCATTTTAGTTTCAGTATAGAAAACTGCAATAGCACAACCATTTGTAAACACTTTGTCATTACAAATTACGCTCCATTTACCTTCAACAGTATTATCAGCAGCAGAACCACCAAATACAGGGATATCTCCTAAAACATCCTGAATACCTTTTAAATATTCTTCTTCTTCACCTGGATTAGCAGTCATAAAAAAGTAATCTGGTTCTTTATCTTTACCTTTAACCGAATTTATAACTTCTGTAGCAATTTTTACACCAATCTCTCTTGGAGTTTCATTAGTTTTTTCACTACCTGCTACAACTACCTCAGCATTTCCACCAAAACTCATCATACCAGCATAGCCATCTGTAGAATTCAAATAACCATCATGGGTACAAATAGCTGCACTAGATGTACATCCTAAAAATGGAATATTTCCAGCTACACTTCTTATACCATTTACTACTTCATTTTGATCATAAACCACAGAAGTGAATAAAATTCCTGCATTCATATCTTTTAAATTTGCACTCTTCGCAGTCTCTACACCTGCATCAAATGCATTACTATTTTTACTATAACCAACTTTTGTCTTCATATTTATTACCTCCTAATATGCTTTCTTATAAAGTTCTTTTATATCATTTTCATTTACTTCTCTAGGATTTCCTCCAGTACAAGGGTCTTTTAATGCCTCACTACTTAAAAAATCAAAATCTTCTTCTTTAGCACTAATATCTCTTAACTTTTCAGGAATGCCAAGTCTCTTAGATAAATCTTTAATTGCTTTTACAACAGTATCAACTACTTCATTATCTGCTACGTTCATATCTAATCCAAAAGATAATCCAATATTTCTAAATCTTTTTTCATTGCCAACACCATTATACTCCATAACATATGGAAGTAATAATGCATTTGCAACTCCATGCGGAGTATCATATAACGCACCAAGTGGATGAGCCATCGAGTGTACTATTCCAAGTCCAACATTACTAAATCCCATACCAGCCATATACTGAGCTATACCCATTTTATCCATAGCATGCTCATCTCCATTACAAGCTTCCTCAATATTTTCATATATTAATTTCATAGCTTCTAAATGAAACATATCACTAAATTCATTACTAGCTTTAGTAATATAACCTTCAAGTGCATGTGTTAAAGCATCCATACCAGTAGCTGCTGCTACGCTTTTTGGCATCTTTAATAAAAATTCCGTATCAACAATAGATAATATTGGCAAATTATTCGGATCAACACAAACCATTTTTGTTTTACGGTCTTCATCCGTAATAACATAATTTATAGTTACTTCAGCAGCAGTTCCAGCAGTAGTTGGAAGTGCAATTAAAGGTAATCCACGATTTTGTGTATTTGCAACACCTTCTAATGAAACAATATCTCTAAAATTTTCATTAGTTCTAGTTACAGAAATACATTTGGCACAGTCAATTACAGACCCACCTCCGACAGCAATAATGTAATCAGCATTACTTTTTATACAAATATCCAAACCATTTAATACATTATTAATTGTAGGATTTGGTTTAACATCCGTAAAAATTTCATATTCAAATTCCCACTCATCAAGAAGTTTTGTTACCATATCAGTAACACCTACTCTTTTCAAAGTTTCATCACTAATTACAAGTGCTTTTTTGAATTTTCTTTTTTTGACTTCTAACTCTAATTCAACCCTAGAATTACTACCAAAATAAGAAACTTCATTTAAAATTATTCTTTTACTCATTATTCTCCTCCTATTTTAATATTACACCCATTTAAAAGTTATTTCAATAAAAAAAAGAATTTTTCACAAAATTCTCATTTTAATATTTACAACAATTATATTAAGCACTGTTAAAAGCCTCAAATCTAATTCTTCATAACTTTCACTTATATACTTATATTTAGTTCTTTACTCTTTCATATTTAACAGATGATAGTTCAATATCATTTAAAGAAGCTTCCTCAAAAAATTCAAGAGTATCCAAATATTTAACTCTTCTAAAATACTCTTTTAATATACTTTTAGGAATAATCCTAAGTTGTTCCACATTAAATATCCCTGCTTTGTTTAAAACTTTAACAGTTGATTCAGAAAAAACTGCATCCAAATCATTATCACTTTCTTGTAAAACAATATTACCATAAGACTCGTATATCTCTTTAACAGATCTACTTCTATAATCCTTTTTTATAACTTCAAAAGGAATACTAAGTAAATTATTTAAAGTAATAACATCATTTTTTGTAAGATTTTGTAAATCAATCGAATCAATATTAAAATATTTTAAATCAGCATTAACAACACTGTTAGGTGTTAAAACTCTCATTTCATCAATATACTCATCAATAAATAGCATATCTAAAGCATCTAATAACTTTCTAATAGTTTGAAACTTAGTAGCACCTACATTTCTTATAGATTCAAGATGTTTACTAGGTATCATAACTAATTCTTTTAATGTGAAAATATCATTCCTATATAAAACAGCTAAAACACCAGAATCTAGTAACCCCATATTACAAAAATAAACAAGTTCTAAACTCATAATATCCAATTCTTTATTATCTAAAGTTATATCTTTCATTTCATCATCCAGAATACTTATATTATTTTCTCTTGCAACAGCATATAAATTACTTATATTTAAATCAGTAAGTTTATAAAAACTTTTAAGTTTAGCTGAAGAATGTCTAACAGCTTCATTAACAGTGTATATTCCGCTATCACTAAGAAGTTTAACTGCTCTACCTAGTTCATTCTTATAATTTGCAAGTCCATTTTCAGAATCAATTTTAGTTTCAAACGACAAACCAAAGTCACTTAATTTTTTACATATAAGTTCCATTACTTTATCACCTAAATTTCTTTCTAAAGAAATATCATCTTTGTTAGTATTTACTAAATCTCTAACAGTATATATTCCATATCTTGTTAAAGAATTTATTATTCTACTTTCCATACTTTGCTCTATACCATCACTAAAAAATTCATCAATACTAGTATCTAACAAACTATTTTTATCATTTATATTAATCATAATTAATCCCCCATACACTTAATATTGTATCACATAAACTACAAAAAGTCAAATTCCAATAAAAAAAGGTGTATAAACACCATTATTTATAAAGTTGAGCACACATTCTAATTTTTCTAGCCTCACTTATTACCGTTTGATGATTTTCTAAAGTATCAAACGCATTATTTTTATTAAAATCAGGATATAAAGAGCCTACTGCTTGATGAGCTCCTAAGAAGAAATAACATAAACCTAAATATGATCTTCTTAAATGATAATCAGAAGTAACAAGTACTATACTTTCATAATTAACATTATTACCCCACAGGAAATCTCGCGAATAAGCAAAATTTTCAACAGTAGTTCTTGAATCAGGTTCTACTAAAATATCACTTGGGTCAATATTTCTAGAAAGTGCATATTCATACATTCTAATAGCTTCAGGAATATCTTTCTCAGGACTATTATCTGGATAATATCCTATCCCACCAGTAAATAGTAGTCTAGCATATGGATTCTTTTCATATTCCTCTATAGCTTTATCTACTCTATATTTATATTCATCAGCATTACCAAGTACCATTATTATTTCATCTCTAAAACCCTCGTCAGAAATAAATTTTATATCCGGCATAAATACATAATCATGTAACCTATCTTTATTTTCTATAACTTTAGAAATATTATCACTTAATTTCATAAATCCTCCACTTATAATGCATATTATAGCACATAAACCTTAAAAGGCAAATTTTTAACTTTACTTATTTTTCCTAATCAAAACTTCACCAACAATTATAACTATTATAAATGTTAGAAAAACTGGCCACTGATACTCTAGCATACTAAAGTTAAATTCAGGGAAAAGTGAGAAAAACACACCCAGGCCAATTATAATAGTAGGAATAATAGTAATTAATATTAATACAAATTTATTTCCAGGAACCTTATAAACTCTTTCAGTATTATCTGTTTTTCTAAGTTTATAAAAAGTAAAGAACAGAGGTAAATAACTACATAAATATACTATAACAGATGTAGTAAATACAGTCATAAATACATCTTCTCCAAGTCCAGAAGCAAGGTTAATAAATAAACAAAGTACACCAGCAATAATTCCATTTATCCAAGCTAGATTATCTGGAACTTTATCATCGTTCAAATGAGTAATACTTTTATCAGCATGCATATCAAGAGCAGCTTTTCTAACAACTGAGTTAACCCCAAACGTCCATGAAACTATAATAGCTACTAAGATATACATGAACATAATTATAACTATAGACGTAATAATTTTAATGAAAATAGCACTAAGTCCAATATTAGAAAGTAAAACCGCATAACTATCCACAAGACCAGTTGATGCACTAATAGAGCCACTTGGAATAGCTACTTTCATACTAATTATTGGAAGTAAGTAAAATAAAACTATTATTATACAACTATAAAGTATCGTTTTTGGCAAATCTTTTTTTAAATCCTTCATATCTTTTGAAAACGTTGTAACAATCTCTACACCAGTAAAGTTAAATACTAAAAGTGAAATTATAGACAAACTAACATAATCAAAAGACGGTTTAAAAGTACTAATATCAAAACTAGTTGCAGACCCATGAGTTACAAATGATACAACACCAAGTATTATAAGACCAGTTAAAATAACTAATTTAAAAATTGCTCCTAAATCAATCATATCATCAAGCTTACTAACTCTTTTAGTACCAAGACCACATACTATTAAAATAAATACAAGTTCAAGAATAATAGTTGGAAGTAGACCAAACTCTATACCAAATAAAAGTCCCATCATCTCAGCAAATAAAATCGCAAAGGAAAGCATCCAAATCGGAAAATTTATCCAATAATACCAACCAACTCTAAGTCCCATTCTTTTACCCATAGCTTTTTTAACCCAGTGGTATATACCATATTCACTAGGATAAGTACTACCAAGCTCGGAATTTACTAAAGAATAAGGAATAAAGAAAATAAAAATCATAATAAACCAATAAAAAAACTGAGAATTCCCACTAGCAGCCGTTGGAGTAATAGCCTCCATACTAATTACAATACAAACAACCGCAAGTATTGAATCTAAAATTGTTAACTTATTTTTTTTCATACAAACACCTTTCTA